>CABVAS010000060.1 GCA_902496375.1 uncultured Collinsella sp. | reverse complement strand
CCACGAGCCCCGTCGCCTCAGCCGCACGCTGCGTAATCACCCCGGCAATATCGGTAGCCGACATTACCTCCGCCATCTGGTCAGGCCGGCAGAAACGATCACATTCCCGAGCATCAACCTTCCAAGTGTAGCGATCGTATAGGGGAAGAAAATCCTCCGCCAAATAACGGTCCACCGTAAAACGCCCCGTCAACTTCGCGCACAGAAACGATGACGCCGTCAGGAACTTCGCGGCACGTTCGTGCACCTCGGGCATATTCTCCTTAAACCACAAGATCTTTGGAGCAATATCTGACGAACAGGGATCGTGCCCGAAAAGCTCGCGTGCGCGATCTGGCCCATATTCGGAAAGAAGCTCGTCAATCTGCGGCTTCGAACGTGCATCGACTCCATATAAAATCGCGGGCGCCAGCGCGTTGCACTCGGTATCGACCGGTACGCAGTCGCAACCCAATGCGGAAAGGCCCACGCATCCAATCTGCGCCGCATTAACCCCCGATCGCACCACCAGCTCGCGCGACAAGCGACAAAAATCTCCCCACCAAACTGCCTCCGCATCATGCTGGTACCATCCATCACGCGGGTTGTCCGTCTCGTGTCCACAAGAGGCCTGGCAAACGATGTTGCATCGATCATCGATTAAAACGCCTTTAGAGGCGCTTGTCCCAATATCAATACCCAGATAGAACGCCATAGGTGCCTACTTCCCTCGCGCCGTACGAGTGGCAGCCATAAAACGAACTACCCGCTCAACATCAACCGGGGCATCCAGCTTTCCGTCGCGCTTTAAGCAGGTGCCGACAAACGCGCCATCGTAGTGAGCAAATACGTCAGCCACGGTATTTTCGCGACAACCGGTGCCACATACCACAGGCACTTCGCCAACACGCTCGCGGACCTCATCGGCAAGCTCGCCCGAAGCACCACGACCGGCAGCCGAACCGCCGATGACCATCGCATCTGGAAGGCAATTAAAGAGAAGTGAATCGGCAATGTCCGCAGTCGTGCGGTCGTTGAGATAAACCTCCCCCTCGCTCGTGATGAAGTGAAAAAGCTTGAGGTCGTCCAGGCGCAGCGCCGTCTTGCGACGCATGGTGTGAGCGAAATCTCGGTTAATCAGCCCGAGATCACCGGCCCAGGCACCGCAAAAATTGCAGCGCGTGAACTGCGCATCGACGGCAGCGCACAGCTCGATTGTGGCATCACCATCGTAAATAGCTTCAGCTCCCCAAGGGGTCGACAAATCATGGGACAGAGCCCCGATTACATAGCCCATCGATGCAAGGGTTGAGGGAGAAACGTGCTGCTCATAGGGCATCGAGAGCTCATTGGTAATCAAAATGCCATCGACACCGCCCCGTTGCAACGCTTCGAGATCGCGCTTGGCGGCTTCCACGACCTGCGACACGCTTCCGCCCGGGTAATACAGTGGATCGCCCGGCAGAGGACGCAGGTGCAGCATTCCGATAACCGGCTTTTCGGTCTTGAACATCGAAGTTAGAAACGACATGACGTGCTCCTTCATAGGGTTATCGCGGGGACGTTACTCCCCCAGCACCTCGACGTACACTTTTCGCTTCTGCGGACCGTCAAACTCCGCAAGATAGATGTTCTGGGCACCTCCACACACGATGTGGCCATCTTGGACGGGAAAGAAGCAGCTGTTTCCACAAATCATGCTCTTGATATGCCCACAGGAGTTGTTGCCGGTGGCTCCATAGCTCGGCAGGAAGTGTGCATGCGCATAGGGGGCATCTGGCGGGGCGATGCGATCAAGCGTCTCCATAAGATCCGTCTCCACGCAGGGCAGCCCCTCGTTTACCACGATTCCACAGGTCGTATGCGACAAAATAATCGCTGCCAAGCCATTGGTCACCGAGCTGCGTTCGATGGCAGCGTGCACATCTTCGGTAATATCGATGAACTGGTCCGGAGCAGTCGATAGATAGCTCAATGTCTCGAGCGTCACCATGTTTACTCATCCCCTTCAAGAAAACGCAGGGCATTACCCCAGTAGAGCCTTTCTCGCGCATCGTCGCGCATGGGCACGGTATCGAGCGCCCGCTTGAGTTTGAATGCACGGAAGCGCGGCGTATTGCTGGCGAACATCACTTGATGCGATAGCGCGCGCTCATACCACAGCGGCCCCATATCGACCGTGAAAAGACGCTGCATCATCTCCTCAGGCGAATCGATGTAAGTGATAGAGGTGTCCGTGTAGCAGTTGGGATACTTGAGCAGCATCGCCACGGTCTCGCGCACCCAGGGCCAGCCAAAGTGGGTCAAACTAAAGCGCACATTTGGATGCGTTGCGATTGTGTGCTCAAATGCAAGCGGGTTACTGCGCGAGAGCTCTGCGCCAGGCTCCCAAGACATACCGGCATGGAAAACCACCGGCTTGTTATAGCGCTCGCACAGCTCGTAAAGCGGCTCGGCCACAGCATCATCGGGGGCAAAACCCTGCTTTGCCGGATGCAGACAAAGCCCCTTTGCCCCCAACTCGGTAAAGGCGCGCTCCAATTCGTCTGCGGCACCGCTCACCTGCGGATCTACGCTCGCAAATCCCCACAGACGATCGGGGTGCGCGGCAACCAGCATGGCAATCTGGTCATTGGTGCCAAAATGCCCTCCGCATGCCGTGGTTACATCGAGCGGCATGAGCACACTCTTCTGCACGTCGCAGACGTCCATCTCGACTTGAAGCTCATCCCAATCCATGGGGCCCATATGCCCCATACCATATTCTCGTGACCAAAAACCGAATCCATCAGGCTCATCACCCGGCGTACAGATCTCGCCGTAGAGCATAGGATGGACCAACATGTCGATAACCATTTCGTACTCCTTTCCAGGCATTTAACCCTAGTACGGCTCAAACGAACCAATCACTCGGGACGACAGCTCAGCGCCCGCCTTCATACACGCCGGAATATCAAGGCCATCGATCACGCCCTTGGTAAACCCGGCAATATACGAGTCGCCGGCACCCACGGTATTAACGACCTTCTCCGCCGGTACGATCCCGCACTCATAGAAGCGCTCACCGTCATAGGCAATGCTTCCCTTCTCGCCAAGCGTGGCAACCGCAACGCGCGGTCCCAATTCCTGCACGCGGCGTACCCAGTCTCGCAGCTCCGGAGTGTCCTCTTCAAACGACATGAACGCATAGTCTACGTAAGGAAAATGAGCCTCGCATGCATATTCGGGATCCTGGCTGAACACCGAGAAGTCCATAACCACCGTCTTGCCCGCATCATGCCATTCGGGCAGGAGGTCCAAACAATTGCCAAACAGGTCGGTGTGAATGATGTCGTGCTCTAGGATAAACGCCCGGTCGTCTTCATTCGGACGATATGTCTCCATTACGCCATCGATTGCCTCGAGATGCACGCGATCGACGCCGTCTTTCAATGCCATGAGCATCACCGAGGTGTCGCCATCCTCCACCCGCAGATGAGAGATATCAAACCCCTCAGCGGCCAGCGCCTCTCTCATCTTGTCTCCGTACTCGTCCTTGCCGACAACCGACACGGCGGATACCGAAACGCCCATTCGTGCAAGATGGATACCCCAGTCAATGCCATTACCAGTCGGATAGAACACGCCGATGTTTTGATAGACGTCCGCGCAGCAAAAACCAGCCGCACACGCTTTAATACCCATGGTCTTCTCCAATGCTCAAAAGGGGACCCACCACATGGCGAGCCCCCTTTTCGCGTTTCGCTTATTGTTTTGCATCGGCTGTCCAAGGCCTCATAGCCAGACCGCCGTACGCTTTCTTAAGCTATTCGACGATTGGCGCCCCGTGGCCCCAAGAACCTTCCATACCGCACACGGTCGAGGCAAACCCGGCAGCAAAGTCGAGCGCGCGCTCGATGGCCTCGGCGCCATCCTCACCACGCTTGGCGGAATCGAGATAGCACATCAAAAACGAGGTGAGGAACGAGTCGCCCGCCCCCATGGTGTCCTTCATGTCCGTTACCGGTTTAGCCAGCTGGCGGTAATAACGCTCGCCGTCGTAAGCAATGCAGCCCTCGGCACCCGCCGTAGCCGACACAAAACGCGGACCCAGGCCCTTCACCCATGCCAGACGCTCGCGAATCTCGTCCTCACTCGCGGCATCCGCCGCACTAAAGAAAGCAAAATCGACGTAGGGCGCAATCTGCTCGTAGTACTCGTCGGTGGAGTCGTCCGAAAAGTCAAAAGAGACCGTGACGCCCGCAGCCTTCAGCTTGGGCAGCTCGCGCTCGGTAAAGCAATAGTTGCCCGAATGAACCACATCGAACTGCTTCATGTACGAAAGGTCAAAGCGATCGAGGACATAGCGCGCATCGCCACGGATACCGCCCTCGTTGGAGCCGAGGAAGACACGGTCACCGTCAACGACGGTCACGCGAGCCGCTCCGTTCTCGCCAATCATCTGCTCGCACTTGTCAAGCTCGATACCCTCATCCTCGAGGCTTGCAATGACATGCTCGGCAGCGGCGTCATTGCCAAAAATGCCCATGTATGCAGAGCGTGCGGCACCGCATTTCTTGGCATAAACGGCGAAGTTCACCGCATTGCCGCCGGGATACATGGTGTGGATATGCTCGTAGCGATCGACGACGTTGTCGCCAAATCCGAGCGCGTTAACGTTAAATGCCATGGCCTTTGTCCCTTCTAGTACTCGACAACACCCATATAGCGGCGGAAATCGGGATCGTGATCAAACACCTTGCCGCGTGCAGCACGCAGTTCGCAGTTCATGGCGTAGAACAGCACCGGGTCCAGATAGGCACGGACGCTCGCCGGCACGGCTTCCATACCGTACTCCTTGGCATCGAGCACCATCAGCGTATCGGTATGCGTCTTAAGGAACGCCAGGGCGCGCTCGTCCATAGCACGGCACTCGCTGGAGCCCATCTGCAGGAAGTAAAAAACGCCATCCTGAGTAGCCTCGAAGGGGCCATGGAAGTACTCGGCAGAGTGGATGTAGCTGCAGTGCTGCCACTGCATCTCCATAAGAGAGCAGATAGCGAAACCGTAGGTCTGGCTAAAGTTGGGACCACTACCCAGAATATAGAAGAACTCGTGCTCCTGGCAAAGCTTGGCAAAACGATCGCCCAGCTCGGCATTTACCTTCTCACGTGCCGGGGGAAGAATCTTATCCATCTCGGCGATACCGGCATACATATCGGCAAGATCGGCGTAGCCCTCCTGCTGATCAAGCAGCTCGGCCGCAAGCGACAGCGAAATGCCAGCGGGGACCTCGGCCTGCGGCACGCCCTCGCCCCACGGGTAGACCCACGTGGTCCACTTGCCGGAGTCAATCTTGGATCCAGCGTTGTCGGTCTGGGCGATCACCGTAGCGCCGGCAGCAAGGGCAATCTCACAGCCCTCGACGACCTCGGGGGTATTGCCACTATGGCTGCAAGCAATGACCAGGGACTTCTCGCCCAGACGACGCGGACGCATGATATCGAACTCGCGAGCCGTATAGATATACGAAGTGAAGGTGGTTGCCTCGCGCTGCAGAAGCTCATGAGCCGGGATCAAATCGATCATGGAGCCACCGCAAGCAATCCAGTAGACGCTGTCGAACTTGCCCTTCTCGGCAATTGCCTCTTTGATCAGATCGTGTGCGTTCATATCCAGTTCCTTTCTTGTTTGGCCGCAATCAATGACGTTGGTTGCGTGGCCGATAGTTGTTTTAGTCAATCAGATATTTCTCGAATGCGGCCATGTTCTTGGCATCTGCCGCCGCCGGGTCATCGTAGTAACGACCGTCCGTAATCTCCTGGCCCAGCATGCCGTCGAAACCATGGGCGTTGAGTGTGGCAACGAAGGCGTCCATATCGTGCTTGCCATCGCCCCACACCAGATGGCCATACGGGTCACCGTCGATAAAGTGCATCTCGTGAATTGCCCCATCACCAAAGGTGGCAAACCAGTCCTCGAGCGTCTCGCCAGCAACGCCCATCGCGGTTGTATCAACCATGGGCTGTAAGTACGGGCTCGCGACCTCGTCAATCATGCGCTTCGCATCGGAAACCGTCGTCACAAGGTTGCTCTCCTCGGGACGCAGGCTTTCCATCGTAAGCACCAGACCGTGCTCGCCGGCATACTCCGCCAGAATGGACAAGTGCTCGCGGCTGCGCTTCCAGGCTTCCTCGCGGTCCTCGTCCCAGTCGCCCCAGCCCGAGTTGACGGACATACGGTCGCACCCAAGTACCTCGGCAAGCTCAATGCCGTGCTTAAAGTACGCCAGGCTGCGCTGTTCATGCAGCGGTTTGCGTGCGCAGTACTGCCAAGGATAGACAACGTTCTCGGGGCACAGAGTACGATACCTAAGCCCACGGTCTGCAGCCTTTTTCGCCAGGACCTCAGCCTCAAAGTAGCCCGTGTGGTCGAGCGTCACATGCGGCTCTGCGCACCACAGCTCAATGGACTCAAAGCCCAAACGCTGCTGCACATCAAGGAAGTAATCGAGCGACCACATGATGTAGTGGATATTCATGCCCGCAATCTGCTCGCGGCGCAGCGTCGGTTTGGATTCAGACATCTTATGCCTCCTTATTTCGATCGAACACGATTTGTCCGTCCGACATCGTCATATCAACCGCAAGATCGCGTGCGTCGCGATAATCGAGGTCAAACACATCCCGATCGAGCACGCAGATATCGGCAAGCTTGCCGACCTCGAGCGTACCCAGCTCGTCTTCGCGCATCAGATCGTACGCGCCCCCGGCAGTCCAAGCGCGCAAGAGCTCGACAAGCGTCAGCGTGTTGACCTCATTCACAGGCAGTCCGTCGGCGAAGAATCCGCCGCACGCGCTGTAGATTGACTCGCCAAGGCTCGGAATCAGCAGCGGCAAATCCGTTCCACAGCACACTGTGCATCCGGAATCTTCCATGCCGCGGCGATTCCAGCTGTGCAAAAGTCGCGTCTCGCCAATTTGTCGACGCATCATCGATAGGCAATCCTCGCGCCGGTCCAGCGTCAGAATCTGCGGATAGACCTCGCAAATTCCACCTAACTTGCCAAACTCGACAAGATCGGTCGGGTCAGAGTTCTCGAGATCGGTAATCGCATGGCGGCGAAGCATCCGTCCATGCTCGTCTCGAGGCAGCGAGGCATAGAGCGCCACGGTGCGACGAACGGCGCCATCGCCCTGGCAATGCAAGGAATATCGGAAGCCGTCAGCATCAATTGCACGCAGCTCGCTCTCAATCAGATCCCACTCTGGTTCCTCGACGACCGTCTTGCCGGCAGCGCCCGCATCGGCCGTGTCCTCATAGGGGTCAATCATCTCGGCAAGCCCCGCCCATACGCCGCGATCGGTCATACGGTTGAAGCCAGAAAAACGAACGAACGGTCCCCGGAAGCGCTCTCGCGCCTCGCGGGCATATGCCAGATTTGCACCGGCGCCCACCGGCTGCGACATCATAGAGACGCGAACCGTCAGCTCACCAGATTCCTCACGGCGAGCCATTTCGTCGGCAAAGCCGTAGTAGTCATCAAACGCCATTTCCTTGATGGCGGTAACGCCACGCTCGTTAAGCATGCTCATGTAGTCCGAATACCCGGCACGCACCTCGGGCAGCGCAAGGAAATCGCTCATCATGCGCCAGATCTTCTCGGCATAGCACGCCTGGGGTGTAAAGCCATATCGCGCACTGGCGGCAGCATTGAGAACGCAGGTCTCCGCGCCCGGCGTAAAGCAGACGACAGGGATATCACCAAAACACTCGTCAAACACAGCTGCTGTATTTGCGTTCTCGGCATCCGATGCCAACGTTTCGGGTAGGTTGTGGCCAAAAGCCGCCGCGCAATCCGGATGACCTTCTTTCCATGCACGCAAGAGCGACACGGCCTCTTTGGCATCAGCGATGCCGGACAGATCAGACCCCAACGTCCGCAGCGCCCAACCTGTATAGAAGGTATGCACATCGATCAGGCCAGGCATGACAGTGCGGTCGCCCAGGTCAACTATCTCGTCCGCCTGGGTCAAATACGAAGCTACCTCACACTTGGTGCCAACAGCCTCAATTCGATTGCCACGGACCGCTACGAAACCTTCAAACGGCAGGTCCCCCGTACCGGTAAAGACGCTCTTAGACGTCAGGACCGTCAAACGATCGGACATCACAACCACCTACGCCGGAAGCATGCCGGAAATGGCAGTAATGACCAAGCCAAACACGACCATGAAGATGAAGAACTTCCAAATGGTCTTCCACCATTGGCCAAACGAAATCTTAGCCACG
>CABVAS010000059.1 GCA_902496375.1 uncultured Collinsella sp. | reverse complement strand
TGACCGGCCTTGCCGGTCGAGACGAGCGCGTCGGCAACCACTTCGGAACCAACGGCAAAAACGCTACAGATAAGTTCAGGGGCGTCCGGCGCACTCAAGCGCTTTTCGAGCTCATGCTCGAGTTGTTTGACTTGCGCATGGGCACCTGCAAGATCCTCAACCTGCCATGGAATATCACGTTCGCGCAGGTAATTGTGGAAGGCGCGGGCGGTTAGATAGTGCGAATCGGTATATGGGTCGCCTGTCAAAAGGAGCACGCGGGCGTCGGCCCCAGAAGCATGGACCAGGTTTGCCGCCTGCTCGGCCATAAGGCTGCCTGCCGTCGAATAATCGGCCAAGCTCGCACCCAAACGATTCAAATGCGGACGGTCGCCGTCGACAAGCTCAATCGTCACGCCCGCCTCGGCGATCTGCCCCAAAAGCTCAGTCGCACGATCGTCGCCCGGCGCATAGGCGAGCAAGCCATCAATCTTCTCGCCCACCTGCAGACGCTCGTCGATTTGCTCGAGTGCATCAGCGTAGCCGCCCACGCCAAATTCAACGCGCTCAACCGTAATGCCCCGGTCGATGACCTCCTGTTCAAAGCGATTGCAGCCTTCCCACAGGTAACGGAAAAAGTACGCTCCCTCGCGCGATGCGCGGGGCAGGCAAAACACCAGATTGATATCCTTGCGGCGCAGGCTTGAGGCACTTGTGTTGCGGTGATAGCCCATGGCCTCGGCCTTAGCGTTCACCTTGGCGCGCACGGATTCGCTCACGCCGGCCTTTCCCGTCAGAGCCTTGTGCACGGTATTGATGGAAACGCCAAGCTCGGCGGCTATGTCCTTCATGGTTACGCGAGCGCTCATGCGGTTACTCCGTTATAGATAAGTTGCCAATTAATAGTCCAGTTAACGATACCCCAAAAATACTCTTCGACTCGCCGTGCTCTCCCTCAAATGCACAAAGCGCCCCGCGAACGGATGCCCGCGGAGCGCTTGGATGTCCGGACCTTATTTGATACCGCGGCCCAAGTCTTCGGCGATTTTGTCCACGCCCTTAAGTGCGGCGCACGTCTTTTTGTTGGAGCAATGCCCCGTGCAAACGCCACCCTGAGCGCAGTCAGCGCAGGTGCCCTTGCGGTAGATGCGCACGCATACCGCGACAAACGCAATACCGATAACAGCCAGTACAACAATATCGATAGGTGCCATAGCAAGCCTCCTCTAGTTAACCATCACTTACTTTACTCCATTCTCCACCTACCGAATAGGGACAGGTTTAATTTGGTCAGTTTTATCTGCGGAAACGCCACATCTTACTTCTGGAGCAAAGCAATCTGTCCCCCCATTGCGTCAAAAAGCCCGAGTGTCACTGAGACACCCGGGCTCGTGGAAAGGGGTTGATCCTTATTCGGACTTAGGCGGAAACTGCAGCGGAAGCAGTGTTGGTCTCGTCCTCGTCGGTCCAAGCGTGCTTGGGCATAGGACGGAAAATCTGGAAGAGCATCGCGACCAGCAGCACGATAGCCACAACCGTCCAGAAGCCAAACTGCCCAAGGACAAGCAGGTTATAGAACTGGTTGATGAACAGGCCGATCACCCAAGCGAAGGCGCACTCGTAGCCGAGGGCAATCGCGGTCCACTTGCCGGAATCCATCTGGTTGCGGATGGTGCCAATGGCGGCAAAGCACGGAGCGCACAGCAGGTTGAAGGCGCCGAAGGCAACGCAGGCGCCCATAGTCGGGAACATGCCGGCGAACGCGGTCCACAGGCTCGGGTCGGTCTCGCCCGCGTCGGCGACGGACAGCAGCGAGCCGGCGGTGGCGACGACGTTCTCCTTGGCGACAAGGCCAGAGACGGTCAGCGCGGTTGCCTGCCAGGTGCTAAAGCCGAGCGGGGCGAAGATCCAGGCAACCAGGTTGCCCAGCATGGCGAGCACAGAGAAGTCCGTGAACTCCTCGGGGATGCCGTCCATCGCAGGCAGGAAGCCAAAGGAACCGTTATAGCTACCAAAGTTGGAGAGGAACCAAACCACGACGGTGGACGCGAAGATGACCGTGCCGGCCTTCTTGATAAAGGCCCAGCAGCGATCCCACACGTGCAGCGCCCAAGAGCGGATCGCCGGGAAGTGGTAGGCAGGAAGCTCCATAACGAACGGCGTCGGGCGACCGGCAAAGAGCTTGGTCTTCTTGAGCATGAGGCCCGAGGCGATGACGGCAAAGACGCCCAGGAAGTAGAAGAGCGGGCTGATCCACGCGGCCGTGGTGGAAGAATCGCCAATGATGGAGCCCATGAGCAGGGCGATGATCGGCAGCTTGGCGCCGCAGGGGATGAACGTGGTGGTCATGACCGTCATGCGGCGGTCCTTCTCGTTCTCGATGGTCTTGGTGGCCATGACGCCGGGGACGCCGCAGCCCGAGGACACGAGCATGGGGATGAACGACTTACCGGACAGGCCAAAGCGGCGGAACACGCGGTCCATGATAAAGGCGACGCGGGCCATGTAGCCGCAGTCCTCCAGGAAGGACAGCATCACGAACAGCAGGAACATCTGCGGCACAAAGCCGAAGATGGCGCCCAGGCCGCCAACGATACCGTCGCAGACCAGCGAATCGACCAGGCCACCGTCCTCGGTGCCACCCGCCACGAGGGCGTCGTGCACCATGGTGGTGATACCCGGGACATAGGGGCCGTACTGTGCCGGGTCGACCGAGTCGGCGTCGTCACCCGCGGCCTCGACAGCCTCATCGTAAGCATCGCGGCCCTGGCCGAGCACATACCAGCCGTCGGTGCCGAAGAGCTGGTCGTTGGTGAAGTCGGTCACCGTGCCGCCCAAGGTGGAAACGGCGATGTAGTACACGCAGAACATGATGACCACAAAGATCGGCAGGCCCAGGATACGGTTGGTAACCACACGGTCGATCTTCTCGGAG
Organism: uncultured Collinsella sp.; assembly: GCA_902496375.1. GTDB lineage: Bacteria > Actinomycetota > Coriobacteriia > Coriobacteriales > Coriobacteriaceae > Collinsella. The sequence goes on along the minus strand of CABVAS010000059.1, from coordinate 5,360 downwards.
GTGCTCATCTTGGCCGGGGCCTTGGTGAGGCACTCGTCGATGATGTGTGCGATCACGCCGTAGCGCTCACCGGTGATGATGGACTCGGCGTCATCGTCGCAGTCCTGCTCGCACTGAGCGACCAGCTCTTCGACGCGAGCGGCCTTCTCCTTGGTGAGGTTGATGAGCTTGCAGGCGTCCGCATCACGCTCGAACAGTTTGACGGCGTAATAGCGGCGCTTGTTAGCGGGAACGCTCGCAGGCAGATTGTTTTCGATGTGGTCAAGAACGTCCTCGATGGAGGAATCGAACTTGTGCTCCGGCACCTGGCCCTTGGAAGCAGCAGACTTCTTGACCTGCTCGAACAGCTCCTTGATACCCTTGTTCTTAAGAGCCGAGATCATCATGACCGGGCAGCCGAGCTTCTTGGAGAGCTTGTCCGTGTCGATCTTGTCGCCGTTCTTCTCGACCAAGTCGGCCATGTTGAGGGCAACAACCACGGGCAGGCCGGTCTCGATAACCTGAAGCGCCAGGTACAGGTTACGCTCGAGGTTGGTGGCATCGACGACTTGGACGACAACATCGGGCTCGCCGCTCATGAGGTAATCGCGCGAGCATTGCTCCTCGGGGCTGTAGGGGGAAAGCGAGTAGATGCCAGGGAGGTCCGTGATGGTAACGTTCTTGTCGCTTAGGAGCTTGGCTTCCTTTTTCTCAACCGTGACGCCGGGCCAGTTGCCAACGTAGCCGTTGGCGCCGGTGATCAGGTTGAAAAGCGTGGTCTTGCCGCAGTTGGGGTTACCCGCCAGCGCGACATGGATCTGAGAATCCGCCATTCAATCCTTCTTCCTTGTGTGCCTGCGCTGCTTTCTCCGCGCAGGCTGGATAATGTGCTTCAAAGTTGCAGCATCAAGTTAGAAAAACCTAACTTTATCTGCAGAAATATACGTCTCGGGCCCTTACTGGACCTCGACGACGGCCGCCTCCTCCTTGCGGATGGAAAGCTCGTAGCCGCGCACGTTGATCTCGACCGGATCACCGAGCGGTGCAACCTTCACGACCTTGAACGAAGTGCCCTTGATGAGGCCCAGGTCCATAAGGTGACGGCGAAGTGCACCCTCACCGTGAAGCTTGACGATGGTAGAGCTCTCGCCCACCTTAACGTCACCCAACGTCTTCATCCTCTTGTCCCCCTTTCGGTTTTTATGAAATGCTGCGAACTAACCGACGGTCATGATGTGCATGGCAACCTTGGAATCGATGCCAAAGCGTGCGCCCAGCACCGTGACGATGATATTGGCGCCACTCGAGCTCACCACGTGGATTTCGTTGCCCTCGACAAAGCCGAGGTCCTTGAGGTGGTGCTTCATGTCCTCATTGCCCTTTACACGAGACACGCGCACGGTTTCGCCCGCTTTTACCATCGAAAGCGGCATGGCCGGCATCTGCGGTCCGCAAGACATGAGTGGCTCCTAACGTCAGTTCGTCCTCAACATCGACGCGATAAAAGTTAACCACGTCTATGTTCGCTTTAGTAAACTAGCACGTGGTTAACTTTTTGGAAAGGGTCCCTATTCAGATTTCGAAAAAGTTTCCTATATGAAACAAAAAGGCGCGGCAAAGAGCTGTCCTTTGCCGCGCCCTGTCATGCTTAGAGCGAGAGGTTTCTGATCGACGTAACGCAGGAAGCCTCGTCTACGCCCGAAACGCGAAAGATGATGTCCTCGCCGCACTCGCCGTAGAGAGCCATGAGGCCCATGACATCGCGACCGTCGGTGTGGCGATCACCAATCGAAACCGACACGTCGCTACGATGCTTGGCAATGATGTCATAGAGCAGCGCAACCGGGCGGGCATGTAGTCCCAATGGATCTTTAATCGTCTTCGTAAACTCGACCATGTCCCCTCCCGCGACATCGCACATCGGCCGGCAAAACCCAGCCACGTGGTAGCTATTGTACCGTTAGATGCTTCTCGAGAGCTCCTCTGAACACCTCGTGGTCAAAAAGTGGCAAATATGAGTACTGTCACCAATTTAGTAGCAGCAAAATCGAGAGCAAATTGCCTAATTTGAGCGATTCGAAGAGGTTGAAAGCCGTCAAACGCCCTTTAAAGGGAGTTAGATAAATCGATTTTGAGCCCATTTTCGCTCAGAGCAGGCCGAAAAATATGGCACTTCTTTTGCAACAGTACTCATATTTGGCATTTTTTGACCACGGGGGCCAAGACCATGCCCCAAAACACAAAAGGAGGGGCCTCGTAAGGCCCCTCCTTAGGAAGGGGAATCGATTTATTCCACAGCCGTAGATTAATCCTAGCCGCTACTCCATCATATCGAGGACGGAAGGGCGAAGCTCGTTCTCGGCGGCCTCGGGATCGGTCTCGCGCAGGCGGTTGATGTAGCGGTTGTACCACATCACGGCAAGGCCCAAGAAGACAACCACGCCGCCAACGTTGTAGACCAGCGTCAGCCACAGCGGCTGATCGAGCGGAATGGTGCCGCAGATAAGCACGAAGCAGAAGACCACAAGCAGGAATGCGGCAACGACCAGGCCAAAGCTGCGCGAACCCATGCGGAAGCCACGGGGAGCGGCGTCAAAGTTCTTGCGCAGCATAAAGTAGGCAAGCAAAATCAGCAGCGGTGGGAGCAGAGCGGTGGCAGCCGTCATGTTGGTGACGATCATGAGCAGGTCGTCGAGGTTACCGGAGCCCAGGGCCGGAATGATCAGGATGGGGACGACGATGGCGAACTGCAGCCAAGCAGCGCGGGCAGGAATGCCATGCTCGTTGAGCTCGACGATCTTGCTACCAAAGACGCCCTTGGGGATCTCGGTGAAGAAGACCTTGATGGGAGCGGAGGTCCACATCATGAGGGAGCCCAGCGTGGCGGCGAGAAGGATCAAGCCGATGGCGCGCGTAGACACTTCCATGGGAATGCCAAAGTGGGCAAAGACAGCGCCGAATACGTCGAAGATACCGGTGGAGATGGCAACGCCGCCCTCGGGGATGAACAGGTTGACCAGCAGCGAAGCGCCTGCATACAGAAGGCCGATGGTCAGGCCGGCGATAACGACGGTGCGCACGAAGGCCTTGACGCCACCCTTAAGGTCGTTAAGGAACACGCCGACAGACTCAGCGCCGCCAACGCCCTGGATGATCCAGGCAAGCGTACCGAAGAAGCCCCACGCAGTTGCGAAGTTGCTCATGTCGGGAGCCATGTTAGCGGGAGTAGGAGCCGTAGCGAACTCAACGCCGCCAAAGGCAGCAGCCAGGGACAGCAGGATGAACACGGCGGTCAGGCCGAGAGCCGCGGTCGAACCGAAGGAGGAAATGGAGCCGATCCACTTAGCGCCCTTGGTCGAAACCCACGTGGCGATAGCAAAGACGACGATCTCGATAATGGTGATCCACAGCTGCGAAAGCTCGGCGTTGGCACCAAAGAACACGTAGCTCGCGTAGATGATGACGTTGGGCAGGACGGACGCAAAGAAGAACAGGTTAACGAACCAGTAGCTAAATGCCGTCAGGAACGCCCAGCGACCACCCATCGAGGTCTTAACCCATGCGTACACGCCAGACTCGGAGTCCTTGTTGAGGCCGACGAACTCGGCGGTAACCAGGGTATAGGGGACAAAGTACAAAAGCGTGGCGAAGAAGAACGACGGCGCAGCTGCCAAGCCGATGGCCGCGTTGTTGTTGATGATGTTCTTGATACCGAACACGGCGGCGACCGTCATGCCCAGCAGAGCGAACGAACCAATCGTTCCTCGTTTTTCAGAGCTCATAAGCCCTCCCAATCATCTGTTAAATGTCATCTAAAACCGTCCGAGCTGCAAGTGCAAACACGGATGGCGCACCTGCTAAGGGGAATGGGGAAAAGGGAGTCAACAAAGCCATCCCCCTTAACGGCGCGAAGCAAACGTCCAGGCGGACGAATACTACTTGTTGGGGAAGGAATAACCTTCGACTGTCACGTGCAGTACCACGACGCGGGGATCCGCGGCATCGGCCACGACACGGTAGGCCTCGTCAATTTCGACGACGGCAACGCCGCCGGCGGGAATCGTCACGGTCTCCCCCGTACCCTCAAAGCGCTCGCGATCATCGATATCGCTGTAGGCGCGCGTACAGGTAAGATCGGCCTTGGAAGCCACCTCAACGGTCAGATTGCCGTCGAGCGGGGCGAGCACGGCATGGTAGCGACGGTGACCGACCAGATCGGCAGTAGCCGCCTCGTGGGCGTTCACCCACCAATACACCAGCGAGTCGCCGATAGAGTACGCCACATCGTGCTGCAGTTCAGAAACGCCGTCGAGTGCCTGACCGGTACGCATCCACTTCTTGACGGACTTCATCTGGGCGTCGAAATCGGCACGCGAGTTAAAGATATGCATGACTTATGCCTCCTTAATGGGTGCCAGCGCCTGAGCCAGATCGGCAGACGTCAGCGGTCGCAGGGACACCTCAAAGCTGAAGCTCTCAAAACGGGTGCGATAGGAATCGAGCACCTCGGAACCCCAAGAGTTCGAGCCAAGGCCGAGCAGCTGGTCGTTGATGTTGACCGTAACCGTGTCGCCCGGGACAAGATCGTAGACATGCTTGGCGCTATCGATAGCCTCGCAGCTATAGGGCCATGCGGAGAACGAGAACGGATTGGAAGCGGCGTCGCTCGGACGCGTCACGACCAGACCGTCACCGTGGCTGGAGCGCAGGGCAACCCAGCGGGTACCCTCGCGGTTGGCACAGTCCTGAGGCATAACGTAGGGCGTGAACATGTCGTCGACCGTAGTGCGGTAATGACCGACCGGGTTGGCACGCAGCGAGTCCGGATAGTTCTCGCCCGGGCCGTGGCCATACCACTCGACGGCACGATCGCAACCGGGAACCTCAAAGGAGATGCCGATGCGCGGGATAATGTCCGAATAGTCGCCGTAGGGCTCGCCGGAAACCTTGAGGTCGACGCGACCGCTCGGAAGCACGGTGTAGACAAGCTCGACGCGCATGCCGAACGCGCGGACGGGAGGAGCAATACGTTGGCTCACGGTAACGACGACCGCATTGCCGTCCTGCTTCCAAAAAACCTTGCGGGTGGACGTCTGCATTACATCAATGAAGTTGTCCTTCCACAGGGAGTCGTACTCCTGGGCGTGGTTGTCGACGAGCGGATGCCAAAAACCAACCTGGGGACCAGAGGCCATGACGTCACGCCCGGATGCCTTCCACTTGCTCACGGTGCCGTTGACCTTGCTGAAGGTCAGCTCGCCGTTGAGGGAGTGAATGCGAATCTCCTGCTCGGTCTCCTCGACCGTAAGCTCAGAACGAGCTGGGGCGGCGATGGCCGGCGCCGGATGGTTTGCGATGGCAAACTGGCTTGCACCCAGTTG
>CABVAS010000058.1 GCA_902496375.1 uncultured Collinsella sp. | reverse complement strand
GACCACGCCGTTCAGCAGGAGCTCCGTCGCGTGCTGGAGAGTCTCGCCTAATTCGGCAGATGGAGACGTTCCTTTTCTGTCGGCAGCCGGGGACAGTCTTTGCGGCGCCCCGCGAGGAGTGTCCCCAACGACTACTTAGCTACCCTGCCGGGTTGATGCTGCTAGGCGAGGGCGGCCATGATGGTGCGGGCGACGCCGTCGTGGTCGTTGTCGTATTCGGTGATGGCGTCGGCGGCCTCGCGGTCTTCGGGTTCGCCGTTGATCATGGCCATGCCGTGGCCCGCTGTCTGCAGCATGGGGATGTCGTTGATGTTGTCGCCGAACGCCCAAGCGTCGGCGAGACGCTCGCCCAGGTGCCCGCATAGCCACGTGAGGGCCGTTCCCTTGGTGGCGCCCTCGCCCATGACCTCGATATTCATGGCGTACGAACGTGTGACCTCAATGCCTCCGAGCGTGTCGAGCTCTGCTGCGATGGCGTCGCGATCGGCCGGGTCGTGCCAGTACATGGCGATGCGTTCGAGCGTCTCGACCTCGTCGATCTTGCTGTCGATATCCATGTCGATCGGTGTTCGTGTGCGCTTGAGCGAAGCTGCGATGTGGGGGTCGCCGCCGCAGAACTCATCCAGGCGCGTGTAGAGCGAGCGGGGGAGGAAGCACTGCCCGTCCGCGAAGATATCGAAGGTCACATCGTGGCCGGCGGCGATGCGGCGGATGCGATGGGCAATGCCGCAATCGAGCGGTCGGCTCAAGATGCGCGTGGCGCGCGAGGCGTCGGTGGGCACATCGTCGTCGAGCTGCCAGACGCTGGCGCCATTGGCGCAGACGGCATAGTGCACGGCGGGATGGGCGAGGATGGGTTCAAAGATGCCCGACAGCGGACGTCCCGTGCAGGGCACAAATTCAATCCCGCGTCGAGCGAGCTCGTCGAGCATCGCCCAGGTGGCATCGCTCATCTGCTTATCGCTCGTCAACAGCGTTCCATCCATATCGGAAAACACAATCATTTGATGCAGCCCTTTCTGCTGGCATAAAAAGCGTGGCCGAGGGCGGTGATGCCCTGGCCACGCTCGGGTTCTATAACGGTCCGCGTCCTATCGGTCGGCGAGTGGCTTGTACTCCAGCGGCTCGATAACCGGGCGGTAGGCGGGGCGAATAATACGGTGCGCGCAGAAGAGCTCTTCCATGCGGTGTGCCGACCAGCCGGCCATGCGGGCGACGGCGAATAGCGGCGTAAAAAGCGTCTCGGGTACACCGAGCATCTTGTAGATAAAGCCCGTGTACAGGTCGATGTTGGCGCAGATAGGCTTGGTCATGCCGTGGTCGCGCATCACCTGCGGTGCCAGGCGCTCGATGCGCTCGATGAGCGCGAACTCATCGCCCAGGTCCTTCTTGGCGGCAAGCGTGCGCGCGTATCGGCGGCACACCTCGGCGCGCGGGTCGCTCAGCGTGTAGACGGCGTGGCCCATACCGTAGATGAGGCCCGTGCCGTCGAAGGCCTGCTTGTCGAGGATCTTGCCCAGGTAGGCTGCGACCTCGTCCTCGTCCTCCCAATTGGAGACATGCGCACGGATGTCCTCGTGCATGGACACGACCTTGGCGTTGGCGCCGCCGTGGCGCGGACCCTTGAGCGAGCCGATGGCCGCGGCGTAGGCGGAATACGGGTCGGTGGCCGAGGAGGACAGCACGCGGCAGGCAAACGTGGAGTTGTTGCCGCCGCCGTGCTCGGCATGCAGCATGAGCATCACGTCGAGCAGCATGGCTTCGTCGCGGGTGAATGCCATGCCGCCGCGCAACACCTGCAGGATGGTCTCGGCGGTGGAGAGGCCGGGTGTGGGGTGCGGTACATGAACCTCGGAGCCGCGGCGCTTGGCGACCGAGGCCATATGCGCGAAGGCGGCGATGCGGGGGAGACGGGCGAGCATGGAGATGGCGACGTCGATTTCGTGCTCGGGTGTAATGGCGTCGGGCTCGGCGTCGAAGGCGTAGAGCAGCAGCACGGCGCGCTGAAGCACATTCATGATGCTCGACGACACCGTGGTCATGGGGAACTCTTTGACGTACTCGTCGCTCAGGTGCCTAAAAGCGCCCAGACGTCCGCAAAAACCGTCGAGCTCCTCTTTGTTGGGCAGCGAGCCCGTGATGAGCAGGTAGGCGACCTCTTCGTAGCCATAGCGATTCTCGGCCTGGGCGTTGTTGACCAGGTCCTCGATGCTGTAGCCGCGCAGCGTAAGCTTGCCCTGGTCGGGCACGACTTTGCCGTCGACCTTGTTGTAGCCGTGCACGTCCGAGATGCGGGTAAGGCCCGCGACCACGCCCGAGCCGTCGGCATTGCGCAGGCCGCGCTTGACGTTGTGCTCTACGAACAAGCCCTCGTCGTACGGGGCGGTCGGCAGGCCGTGGTAGAGGTTTTCGCTTTCGGGCGAAATCTGACGGCTCGCCTCGTAATCCAGAACCAGGCGGCTCAGGTGATCGTCGAAGCGGTAGTAGATTTTCTTGGCGTCGTAGGCCATGCGCGCTCCTCTCCGGTCCGCTTGGGGGCCGCGCGCTTGGACGGTATGACGTCAAGCTGCCCCGAGCGGCTTGTTCGCTACAGGCGGTACATAAAGTTGAAGACGTCCTCGCGCTGGATGGACACGTTGACGCCCGAAAGCTCGCCGGCCTCGGCCAGCGCCTTCTGCAGCTCGGCGAAGTCGAGCTTGGACTCGGCGGTGTCGGCCAGCATGGTCATGGTGAAGATGTCCTCGATAATGGACTGCGTGATGTCGCGGATGTCGACGTTGGCCTCGCCCAGGACACGGGTGACGCCGGCGACGATGCCGGGGCGGTTCTTGCCAAGGACGGTGATGACGATACGGGAGGACGAGATCTCGGCCATGGGAAACCCTTTCGCGTGATTGCGGCGCGCGCGGGGCGCTCCGCTACGGTACAGTGTTCATCATTGTACCTGTCTGGCGCAAAAAAGGCGCGCTCGCTGCGGCGTTACATGCCTGCAACATGAGCGTAAGGGGGAAGGCCGTACGGGGAAGAGCCGTCTGGCGCGTGTCCGGCTCGTGTTGGGTTGATTTCCGATCTCAGCCGAACACATTGAGCGGACAGGCCGTTCCCGCAGTCAGCCGAACGCCTCCGACGGCTGATTCCGAACTGGAAGCGGAGGGCATCCCCGCCCTTCGGTAGGGGATACCGCTCCGCGGCGCATGCCGCGGGCGGCGCCCCTATCGGACCACCGTGACCTCAGTTGGGATGGGCCCAGCACTGCCGCGTACTCGGTGAGCTAGAGCCAACTGTTCGTCTTCACGTCGCGTATGGCGATATTTCGGTCGTCCGGCTCGGTGATGCCGTAGCCGAACGCCTGGAGCGTCTCGATGGACTCCTGGATCCTCTGTTGGAACATGGGACCCGGATCGACCCTCGGCCCGAGGTGCCCGCGCCAAAGGCACGGCGTGGCGCGCAGCATGTTATGGATTTTGGAGATGGGCTCGATGTCGGCGTAGACGTTGAGCGTCGCCATGGCGTCCTTGTGGCCGAGGATCGATTGGAGCGCCTTGATATCGCCGCCTTGGCGGATCCGCTGCGTTGCGAACGTGTGGCGAAGGCCGTGGAACGTGATCAGCTCGTCGTTGGTGCCCATGAGGCCGTTGGTCTCCGAGAACGTCTTGAACGCCCTGCGGATATAGCTTGTCGTCGCGAAGGTCGCGCCCGGCTCCGACAGGATGTAGCAGTCCCCGATCTCGACCGCCCCGGTAAGGCCGCGCAAGCGCAGCTTTCCGCAGTCGATCTCGTGGGTCTCCTTCAGGAAGGGGAGTAGGCCGACCGGGTCGATGGGGATACCCCTGGCGTCATGGGTCTTGGTGTCCTTGATGAACGAACCCATTCCCTTCGCGTACGCCACCGAGTGTCTGATCGAGATCAGGCCCGTCTCGAAATCCACATCGCACCACCGAAGGCCGCAGACCTCGCCGATTCGCATCCCCGTGTGCAGGGCGAGTACGACCGCCCTCTAATCCTCGGCGGACCAATCGAGTCCGAACTCCTTTCGGGCATCCTCTTCGCTCATGACTTCGAGAAGGTCTCCGGGTTGGCAACGAAGGGCGAGGCATAGCTGCTCGAGTGTGTTGAAGCGAATGCCGCGAATATGCCCTTTTTTAATACGGGACAGGTTCACGGGCGTGGTTCCAATCCTTTCGGCAAGTTCGTTCGAGGAAATCTTTCGCTCGGCCATGATCTTGTCGAGGCGAACAATTACGGGCATGGCGTTTCCTTACGCAATCTCGTCGGAGTCGAGGTACAGCTCTCGGGCGTACAAGAAGAGCTGGGAAAGCATGAACAGGACGATGCCGAGAACCAGAGAGGTCCAATCGAATGATGAAGCGATCTCTTGGGCGCCGACGGCCCCCTCGCCGCCAAACATCGAAACGGAGGTTTTGAGTGAGCCGGCGTAGAGGCTGGTGGCAGCTTGAACAACGAAGAGAATGCCGAGCACCTTCAAGCATGTCGCAGACCCTTTCTTGAAGGGGTCTCCGCTCTTGATCGTCCACACGAGAACGGCGCTGAGGATGGTCGTAGCGATACCGATGACGGCAGGGACCAATGTCGAGATCGCAAGGGCTGGATACGCGGGGGAGTCTGCAATTACAGGGTTGTCGAGCACTTCGATTGCTGGCTTTAAGGAGAACGCCACTTGTGCGATGGCGGTGGCGCAAAGGGTCGCAGAGGCTATCGCACATGCGATGCGGAAGGAATGAAGCCGGGGAGTGCGATTGTCGGAACTCATAATAACCTCCGAAGAATTTAAAAAACTCAGGTTACTTTTTAACAGTTTATGTTAAATTGACTTTGCCGGCAAGTAATCACAGCATGCTGCAACCGAAACCCCTCTAGATTGGAGAGGATTATGTTCAGTACTGTTAAGTCGTGTAAGCTCTTGGTTTTCCTCGGCCTCGCTCTTTGTCTGTTGCTGCCGGGAGCCCCCGCTTTTGCGGATACCCCGATGCCTCCTTCCCAGGAGAGCAGCCAGTGTGCCCTCGTTGAGCCCCTCGGGTATACGGACGACGTCGTCGATACCTACTGGAGCTACAGCTGTCCTCGCGGCGTAAGCGGGCACAGCATCTCGATGTTCAACATCTCTTACAAGACGATCTCCTACCGAAATGGCTATCGCCGATCCGCGCATCATAGGGAATCCCGCCTCGCTGCAATGTGCTCCTGTGGTGTTCTTGGCACAACTGATAAATGGCAATTTGTCTATAGCACCTACTAGATGCGAGGAGGGGCCGAGCATTTTGTTCGGCCCCTCTGTTCCGACTGGATGAGGTTAAGGTTGGCGATGAATATGCTCAAAATCTCGAAGGCGATCTTTAGGTCGCTTCTCTCCTCCAGGTCGCTCTGTGTTGTCGTTGTTGCGTTGATGGTTCTTTGTGCTCTGCCCGTCTTCAGGAGCGCGGCTGGCATCGACGGACGGGTCGAATACCTCGAGTCGGGAATAACCCGTGTTGAGCAGGAATTGTCAGCATCCTATGCGGATGCGCTTGTGAATGCGGGGGAGGACGGTGTCTATACCTCTTCATCAAGCATGCCCGCGCTTCTGTACCCTCTTGCCGCGGGACGTCTTATCTTGGCACCGCTCTCTCCCCTACTTCCGTTTCTGCAGATATCGGATGGAGAGTACACCTATTATGACGGATCGAAGGAGTACTTGCTATGGGTCGCAACGGCCGTTGCCGTCTCGTTCCTTGCCGCGCGTCTTAACAAACGTGAAAAGCTCATCATCCAGGCACCGATGGGCGAGCTGGGTAGACTTGTTGCATCGAGCGTATGGGCGAGTGTTTTTGCAATGCTTGCCGTCCTCGCCATCAATCTTCCAGGGATAATCGCCGCGCTTGTGAAGAATGGCCCGGGCTCGCCGTTCTATCCGATAGGCTACATTCAATATGCGACTCCGGTTATCAAACCGGCTTGGCTGGTGTTCGCGCAGACGGCCATCTTGCAATTCTTGGTGGCAGCGTTCATCTCGCTTGTCGTTCACCTTGCCGTGAAGATTGCCAATAACCCTACGCTTGGAATCGTGTTCGTATGTGCCCTGATGGGGGTGACGATGGTTCCCGGGTATTACGGAAGATCCATCGCTTTACGTGAGTTCGCCCTGTTGAATCCCCTTACGTATGCGAACACTGAGTTGACCGTCGGCGCCTATAGCCCGTACCCGACAACGCAGATAGTGAATCTGCCTGGACTTTGCTTCGAGCGTGGCGCGATTGCCCTCGTATGCGCAATCGGGATCGAGGTGCTGGCAATTAGCCTGCTTTGCGTTGCTGGAAAGAGCGGCTGCGCGTGCCCGATATCCCCGATTTGTCTTGAGAGAGGTTCCTTCACTGCATCGAGAACGGCAACTCGTTCGAGCGCTTGTGCCTCCGCCGTTGCATACGTAAGAACGATGGGGAAACTGCTCCTGCGTTCTCCTACCCTCGCCGTATGCGCGATTGCAATGTCGACGACGATGCTGGCCCCGGCTCTGGTCGAGATGTTTCCTGACGCTGATAACGTTTCCGCTGTTCGGTATAGGGATGGGGAGCTCCGTTCAATAGATCGGTATCTAGAGCAGAACGCTGCGAATATGGACGTCGAGGGCAAAGCGGCCCTGGAAGACATGCGGGATGCTCTTTCGGGTTTCGTGTACGCGCCTATGCCTGCGGAGGGGTTTCGAAGCCTTGCGACGTACGAGCGCGCTCGAGGTGAGCTGGGCGCGGCAGATGCGACTCTCCTGCAATCGATTGGAATCGAGCCGGAGACTCCTTCTCGTGCGGAGGCGCGCGCCCTTCTGCTTGAGTCGATCGCGAGCTTGCCGGACCCCAAGGTTTACGAGTTAAGTACGAAGATGCCCCCATTAATCCTCCTTTCGTATCTCCAGGCAGCGCTTCCCTCCTTATTTTTGCTGTTGCCCGTGGTTGTCACATCGCTCGCGTGCACCCACCTGCAGTGTCGTTCCCTTCTGGTTCTCCAGATCCCCGCAACAGCGCATGTGCGTTTTCTGACGGCTGTTGCGCTGGCTCTCCTGCTTGGCTTGGTGCTGCTTTTGGTGTCGATGGTTCCCGCTGTCGTTGTGTCCGTGATTAAGAACGGTGCGGGTGGATCGGAGTATCCCGTCGCTCTCATTCGGGCGGGAGCTTCGACAACGTCCACGGTGGGGGAGGCGGTGTTGTGCAGTATTCCGTTGCTGGTCATGGCATACGGCGTGATTTCCGTCGTCGCTGCGTTGACAGCAGCGATTAGCCGCAACCCCGTTGTCACCGGAATGGTTTGCGCGGTTCTCTTGGTGTTGGGTTCGTTGAGCGCTCATGTTGAAAGCGTGGGCATGGGCGTCGCGCTGCTGGCTCCATTCGCCTCGTTTGATTCCGCTTCCCAGGTGGGGACGATTGGGTTCCTTGGGCGAGGGACGAACGCGATGCCTTTTGGAGAGGTCGTCGGCGCATCGGGCGCTCTGCTGGTGGTCTTGGGCGCCGTATCTCCGTTGATGGTGCGCCTGAGTGTTCCAAAGATCGAAAGGGGATGATCTCGATGATTGACCTTCAAACGCTGACGATCTCTTATGGAAAGAAGGTGCTCGTAGATTCGGTGAACGCTGAGTTTGCCCCGGGTACGGTCTACGGTCTCGTCGCTCCGAACGGGCATGGAAAGACGACGTTGCTGCGTGCGATGGCAGGTTTGCCGGGTCCTCGCGTGGACGGGAGCATCGTTCTGGATGAGGTGCAGGGTACGGGTGCGAGAGAGGTCCGTTCTATGATCTTCTATGCACCTGGTGAGGGGACGCTGCTGTATCCCGGATTGCGTGCGGAAGATCACCTCAAGATGGTTTGCGATATGTGGCCGCATGCTCGCGATATCGAAGAGATAGTGGAACAAACGCAGATAGGCGAGTTCGCGAAGATGAGGATCCGCACTCTGAGCCAGGGCATGAAGCAGCAGCTTACCCTGGCGATTGCGTATGCGACGGGCGCGCGGTACCTTCTATTAGATGAGCCCATGAACGCGCTCGACCCCAGCAGGGTGGACTTGCATTCCGAGATTCTCAGGAAGCTGGCCGATTCTGGTACGTGCATCATCATGTCATCCCACATCTTGGATTCGGTCGATAGGCTGTGCGATGAGATTCTGTTTTTGAAGGATGGGAGGCTCATTAGAAGCATTCCGCAAGATGATGCTGCGCCGAAGTCTCCTGGATCCCATTTCGCAAAGCCTGCCGGACGCGCCGAGGGTGCGCTAAGCACGTATCGGCGACTCTACGAAAAGGGCGGGTAGAAATGCAAGTTAAAAATCTATGTGGCCAATGTGATACCGTTGAACCCGCATATCGATACCGCTCAGCCA
>CABVAS010000057.1 GCA_902496375.1 uncultured Collinsella sp. | reverse complement strand
CTTCGCGAAGTTTCCCGAGGGAAAGGCTCAGCCGCCACCCTGCGACCTACCGGATATTGTTATGACGTACGTTTGCTGAAATATTAGTGTGGGCGCCGTCGTTCGAATGAACGACGGCGCCCACACTCATTTTCTATTTAGCCCTAGTCATCGCGCAAAGCCCCTTCGGCAGCACGCGGTGCAGCCAAGTCACCGCAGGCCGGGGCGGGAGGGGCTGAGTTTCCTCCTGAGCGACTCTGCTTGCAGCCGGAGCGAAAGGGGGAAATCTCGGCCCCTCCCGCCCCGGCCGGCCAGGTCAACTACACCGTGTGCTGTGGCAGGTCCTGCAGGGCGATGACGTCCATGCCCATGTCGTTGGCGCTGCCGTGACCCTGCTGGTCCTCGCGCACGGCCTCGATGGCACTCACGTACGTGTTGGCCGCAGACATCGCCGTCACGCAGGTCACGCCACGACGGACGGCCTCGGTGCGCAGTAGATAGCCGTCGCCGCGCGAACCCGGGCCGTACGGCGTGTTGATGATTACCGCGATCTTGCCATCGGCGATGAGGTCGCCGATGTTGGGGCGCTCGCCGTCATGCGGGCCGCTAATCTTCTCCACGACCTCGCACGTCACGTTGCCGCCGCGCAGTACACGCGCCGTACCCTCGGTGGAGCAGATGTCAAAGCCCAGGTAGCGCAGGATACGGGCGACCGAAAGGATGTGACGCTTGTCGCGGTCGCACACGCTAATGAACACCTTGCCGGCACTCGGGTCGGGCAGCTTGTAGTCGATCGCCAGCTGCGTCTTGGCGTATGCCTCGGGATAGCTCTTGGCGATACCCATGACCTCGCCCGTCGACTTCATCTCGGGCCCCAGGATAACGTCGGCACCGGGGAAACGGCCCCAGGGCATAACGGCTTCCTTCATGCAGAACCAGTCCAGCTGACGCTCGTCGCTCGGCAGGCCCAGGCTCGCGATGGAATCGCCCGCCATGATACGCGCCGCGCACTTGGCCAGCGGCACGCCGGTTGCCTTGGAGATGAACGGCATGGTACGGCTGGCACGCGGGTTGGCCTCAATCACATAAACGGTCTCGCCCTTAATGGCGTACTGCACGTTGACCAGGCCGCGGACTCCCAGCGCCATCGCGATGCGGCGCGTGGTCTCGCGAAGCTTTGCCTGCAGGCTCTCGCTAAAGCTGAACGGCGGGATGCAGGTCGCAGAGTCGCCGGAGTGAATACCGGCCTCCTCGATATGCTCCAGAATGCCGCCGATGTAGACCTCTTCGCCATCGCACAGGGCGTCGACATCGGACTCAATCGCACCCTCCAAGAAGCGGTCCAGATACACCGGGTAGTCGGGGCTAATGCGCGCGGCCTCGGCCATGTAATCGCGCAGATGCTCGGCATCGTAGGCGATCATCATGCCGCGGCCGCCCAGCACGTAGCTCGGACGCACCAGCAGCGGGTAGCCGATATGCGCGGCCACGGCCTCGGCCTCCTCAAACGAGGTTGCCTGGCCCGCCGGCGGATACATAATGCCCAGCTTGTCGAGCAGGGCGGCAAAGCGCTCGCGGTCCTCGGCAAAGTCGATGGCATCGGGCTTGGTGCCCATGATGTTCACGCCGCTTTCCTCGAGCATGCGCGCCAGCTTAAGCGGAGTCTGGCCGCCGAGCGTCACCACGACGCCGTCGGGTCGCTCAACGTCGATAACGTCCATGACGTCCTCGTAGGTGAGCGGCTCAAAGTACAGACGGTCGGACGTGTCATAGTCGGTCGAGACGGTCTCGGGATTGCAGTTGACCATGATGGTCTCAAAGCCGCGGGCTGCCAGCGCGTAGCTCGCGTGCACGCAGCAGTAATCGAACTCGATACCCTGGCCAATGCGGTTGGGGCCGGCGCCCAGGATCATCGCCTTGGGCTTGTCCGCCGGCGTGGTCTCGTCGGGAGCCACGCACTTCTTGGCATCCGGGCTCGTGCGGTAGATGTTCTCGTACGTCTTGTAGTGGTACTCCGTGGCGCTCGAGAACTCCGCAGCGCAGGTATCGACCGTCTTCATGCTGGGAACCACGCCCAGGCCCTTGCGATAGGCGCGCACAAAGCGCTCGTCCGAGCTGGTCAGCGCGGCGATCTCGGCGTCGCTCGTGCCGTACTGCTTGAGCAGGCGCATCGCGTCGGCGTCGATATCCTCCACACGCAGGCCGCGGATGCTCTCCTGGACCTGCACCATGTCGTTGATACGGTTGAGGTACCACGGATCGATACCGCAGATGGCATGGATGCGGGCGATGCCCCAGCCACGGCGCAGGGCCTCGACCACAAAGAAGATGCGATGCTCGGTCGGGGTTGCCACGGCCTGAGCAAGCTCGTCGTCGCTCATCTTATCGGCACCCTCTTTGCCACCGGCACAAATGCCCTGATGCCCGTCCTCCAGCGAACGCATGGCCTTGCCGAAGGCCTCCTCGAAGGTGCGGCCAATCGCCATAATCTCGCCCACGGCCTTCATGCGCGTGGTGAGCGTGGGGTCGGTACCCTTGAACTTCTCGAAGGCAAAGCGCGGCACCTTGACCACACAGTAGTCGATCGTGGGCTCAAAGCAGGCAGGCGTAGCCTTGGTGATGTCGTTGACGATCTCGTCGAGCGTGTAGCCCACAGCCAGGCGCGCGGCGGCCTTGGCAATGGGGAAACCCGTGGCCTTGGAAGCGAGGGCGGACGAACGGCTCACGCGCGGGTTCATCTCGATGACGATCAGGCGGCCGGTCTGGGGGTTCACGGCAAATTGCACGTTGGAGCCACCGGTCTCGACGCCGATCTTCTCCAGAATGGCGAGCGAGGCGACACGCATGCGCTGATACTCAAGGTCGGAGAGCGTCTGCGCCGGCGCCACGGTGATGGAGTCGCCGGTGTGCACGCCCATGGGGTCGAGATTCTCGATGGAGCACACGATGATGCCGTTGCCGGCGTGGTCGCGCATGACCTCCATCTCATACTCTTTCCAGCCCTCGATGGACTCCTCGACCAGCACCTCATGGGCGGGCGAGAGCTCCAGGCCCTGGCTCACGATGGAGACGAGCTCCTCGTGGGTGCGAGCGATGCCGCCGCCGGCGCCGCCGAGGGTAAAGCTCGGGCGCAGTACGCAGGGATAGCCCACGCGCTCGGCGATAGCCTCGGCATCAGCCACGCTGTAGGCATAGCCCGAGCGCGCGACCTCCAGGCCAATCTCGGCCATGGCCTCGTTAAAGAGCTTGCGGTCCTCGCCGCACTCGATAGCGGCCAGGTCGCAGCCGATCATCTCGACACCGTACTTGTCGAGCGTGCCGTCTTTCGCCAGCTCGACGGCGGCGTTCAGACCGGTCTGGCCGCCCAGCGTGGGCAGCAGCGCGTCCGGGCGCTCTTTCTTGATTACGCGCTCGATAAACTCGGCAGTGATGGGCTCGACATAGGTGCGGTCGGCCAAGCCCGGGTCGGTCATGATGGTCGCCGGGTTGGAGTTGACCAGGATGACCTCAAAGCCATCCTCCTTGAGCACCTTGCAGGCCTGGGCGCCGGAGTAGTCGAACTCGCAGGCCTGGCCGATGACGATGGGGCCCGAACCAATGACGAGGATACGCTTGATGTCAGTACGTTTCGGCATGTTAGTTCTCCTCGGTCTCAGCGGTCTCGGACTCAGCAAAGTTCCAGCCGGCAAGGCGGTCCTTCGCGGTGTCGATGTCCAGGTAGTTCTCCTCGCCGTCCATGAGTCGCGTAAAGGCGGTAAAGAGATAGTGGGCATCGGTGGGGCCAGGCGAGGCCTCGGGGTGGTACTGGACCGAGAAGCACGGTGCGTCGAGCAGCTGGATGCCCTCGGCGGTGCCGTCGTTGAGGTTCACATGTGTCAGGCGAATGCGACCAAAGCGCTCGTTCATCACGACCGGCGCGATTCCGCGGCGCACCCAGACGCGCAGATCTCCATCGGCCGCATGCTCGGTCTCGCCGCCGGAAAGCTCGGAGACAAGCTTGCCCAAGCTGGGGAACAGCAGGCCAAAGCCATGGTTTTGCGCGGTGATCTCCACACGGCGGCTTACCAGGTTCATAACCGGCTGGTTGCCACCGCGGTGACCGAACTTAAGCTTTTCCATCTGGGCGCCGCAGGCCAGGCTGATCATCTGGTGACCAAGACAAATACCAAAGACCGGCACCTTGCCGATCAGCTGCTGCACCTGCTCGTAGGTCTCCACCACGGCGTCGGGGTCGCCGGGGCCATTGGACAAAAAGACGCCGTCGGGATTCATGTCGAGCACCTGCTGGGCAGGCGTGTCCCACGGCACGACGGTAAGGTCGCAGCCGGCGCGGACCAGCCCCTCCAGAATGCCGCGCTTCACACCGCAGTCGTATGCGACCACTTTGTGACGGGCAGGAGCGGCAACCGCAAGTGCAAAGTCATGCGTGGCAGGCAGGTCGGCGGCCACAAACTCGTGAGGCGCGGGGCAACTTACGGTCTTCACCAGGTTCTCGCCTACCAGCGTGGGCGCTGCGGCCAGACGCTCGGCAAGCTCGTCGACGTCGAAGATCTCGGTCGAGATAATGCCCATCTTGGAACCATTGTCGCGCAGATGGCGCACCAGGGCGCGGGTGTCGACACCCTCGATAGCGACGATGCCGTGAGCGCGCAGGTACTCCGGCACGCTGACGGCCGAGCGCCAGTTAGAAGGCGTGGCGCACATGTCGCGAACGATCATGCCGCGCATAGCCGGAGCGCTCGCAGGGCGCACGGCGTCGCCGGGGAAGGCCGACTGGACGTCGGTCTCGTCGATACCGTAGTTGCCGATCTGCGGATAGGTCATGGTTACGATTTGGCCGGCATAACTCGGGTCGGTCATGACCTCAAAGTAGCCCTCGAGCGAGGTGTTGAAGCAGACTTCGCCGGTCGCGGTGCCCTCGGCGCCGCATGCACGTCCATAAAAAATGGTCCCATCCTCAAGATACAGGATGCAGGGACCGCAGGTGCCCTTGCTGGTTTTGGCCAGCATACGCTGGCAAAGCTCGCTGGGCGCGAAGGTGCGGGCGGCAGCGCCCGCGGTATGGTTGTTCGCCATAATTCTCCTTCCCGGTCTCACAGGACCGGCTTAAAGGTGTGTAGTTAGGCCTCGCGGTATTGTAACCGCAAGCATGCCTCATGGCGTTAATTTCATCGAAATGTTTACGAAATGATAATTATGACTTTCTATGCATAATGATTTTTGAATCCCCGCCCCAGAAAAATCATCCCGCGGGGCTTGTGGCTCACGCGGGATGACGGCGTCTTACTTTTTCTTGTCCTGTTCCAGCAGATCGGACGGTAAGCGATCGGGCTTGCCGCCGCGGAAAATCTCGCGGCCATGCAGACGATGCTCCAGGTCACGTTCGGTCTTTTCCTCGTCAATCTTGGTCTGGCTCACCACCGGGTCCTCAATCAACGACGACACCGAGTTCACCTGTTTTTGAATGCGCTCGGCGATGGTGTCATCCATACTCACGATGCGCATCTTCCAGTCGATATTCGTGGCGTTGGATGAGCTCTTGGTCCACACGAACGTCAGGATGGCGCTCTGGTGGCCGTGGGCGGGAAACATGCCAAAGAAGGAATCGTGCTGAATGTTGCTATCCTCGTCGATATAGGCGTGAACGTTATACACCACGCGGTCGATCTTATCGTTGAGCAGCGCGTTGGTCGCAAGCGCCGCGGCCTGGATCTGACCATTGGACAGCAGCTCGAGCTCGTTGGCAGACGATGTGTCCAACACCGTCACCTCGACCGTGCCCGTACGCTCATCGGCTTCATCGACGGTAAAGTCGAGTGGGAACTGCGTAAAGCCGTTGCCCCACTCAAGGCCGCCCTTCAGCGCCGTCGAAACGGTATCGACCGAAACGCTCTCTGACAGGTTGGCGGTGTTCAGACGACGCATCACGCCGTAGCCGACCTGCATGCCCACGATCAACACCAAAATACCGATGACCACGGCCATCGCGGTCTTCGTAATGGTATGGCTCACCTGCGAGCCCGAAGGATCGTCCTCGGACAGCGGGTCGATATGTTTTGCCTGGCTCGCGCGGTCCTCGCTGCGCAGCTGCGCTAGTGCCGCTTTGTCACCGCGCTTGGCCGCAGCCTCCTTCTCACGCATGCGCTCGGTTCGCTTTTTAGCAAGCGTGGGATCCAAGACACCGGATGCATCGATTTCGGAGAATAACTCCGTCACTTCTTCCGGAGTCAAAGGGTTCTTATCAGCCATGATCTTCCTGTCATATCAATCAGTCGAGCTCGTGCGCACGCGCACCTTCGAACTGCATTCGATAGTAACGGGCATAGGTGCCGCCACGGGCGAGAAGCTCCTCGTGCGTGCCACGCTCCACAACGCGACCATGCTCAACGGTCGCAATCTCATCGGCATGCTTAATGGTCGAAAGACGGTGGGCGATGATAATCGTGGTGCGGCCGCGTGCCAGCTCTTCGAGTGACTCCTGCACCGCCTCCTCGCTCTCGTTATCCAAAGCACTCGTCGCCTCGTCCAAAATCAGAATCTTGGGGTTCTTGAGAAACACACGCGCGATGGCAACGCGCTGCTTCTGTCCGCCCGAAAGACGGCTGCCGCGCTCGCCCACGACCGTGTCATAGCCCTGTGGAAGCGACTCGATAAAGGCATCGATGTTGGCGCGACGGGCGGCCTCGGCGATCTCTCCTGCCGTAGCGCCCGGCCTGCCGTAGGCGATGTTCTCGCCGATCGTTCCATCGAACAGGTACACATCTTGCTGCACCAGGCCGATGGCACGACGCAGGCTCTGCTGCGTCACATCACGCACGTCCTGGCCGTCGATGCTAATGGATCCGGCAGCCACGTCATAATAGCGCGGCAGCAGCGAACAGGTTGTGGACTTGCCGCCGCCCGAAGGGCCAACCAAAGCGATGGTCTGCCCGGGCTTGATGGACAGGTCCATATGGTCGATAACGGGACGCTCGTCGGCATCGCCCTCGCCCAGCTCAACATCCTCGTAGTTAAAGCACACGTCGTGATACTCCACGGCGCCGGCAGTCACCTGCAGATCCGTAGCGCCCGGCTTGTCCTGGATATCCGGCGCGGTCGAGAGCACCTCGTCCATACGCTTAAAGCCGGCGATAGCCTTCTGATACGTTTCGGCCGAATTGACGAGCGTCTCAAGCGGCGTGCAGAACAGCGAAATATAGAGTGCAAAGGTCGCCATATCGACCGCCTGCAGCTGTCCCTGGGCGACCAGCCAGCCGCCCAGCAGCACCACGATCACATAGAGCACACCCGAGAGCAGGCCATACGTCGCGGTATAGACGCCCATGGCGTGATACATGTTTTCCTTGGACGAAAGGTAGCGATTGTTGGAGGCGCGGAACTTGGCACGCTCGGTCCCCTCGTTGGCAAAGCTCTTGACCACGCGCATGCCCGCCAGCGAATCCTGCAGCTGTGCATTAATGCCGCTGATCTTCTTGCGGTTGTCGCTAAAGACCTCGCGCATGCGCATGTTCTGCCAAAACATGACGACCGCAAACGCCGCCGTCACCACGGCCATGGCAAGCGCCAGCACCGGAGCGATGGTAAAGAGGATCACAAACGAGCCGATAATCTCGATACCGCAGATGATGATCCACTCGGGTACGTGATGCGCCGCCTCGCAGATATCGAACAGGTCGTTGACCACGCGGCTCATCATGTCGCCCGAGCTGTTGCGGTCGAAGTACGCAAAGCTAAAGCGCTCATACTGGTCGAACAGGTCCTCGCGCATTTTGGACTCCATGCGCGCGCCCATCACGTGACCCCAATAGCTCACAAAGTAGCGGCAGGCGCAGCGGACGGCATACATCAGCACCAAGCCCACCGCGATCATGCCGAGCGCCTGCATAATGGCAGCCTGACCCTGAGTAAATAGCCCACCGGTCAAATTGCGCAGGATAATGGGGAACGCCAGGTCAATGGCGGCAAGCACCAGAGCACAAACAGTATCAGCAACAAAAAGCCCCATCTGGGGCTCGTAATACGAAAGAAACCTCTTAAACATGCAGTCCTCGAAGAGAAATAAATAGCGTGATAAATCCGGTTGAGCCGGTCGGGCTGAAAACAAAGCGTCCCAACAAACATAACGCCGATGTTCTAGCAACGTCAGCGAAAACGTCCCTAAGCGAGCAAGGTGCCTTGAAAGAGGAGCGACGCGTACTTCGGTACGCGAGCGACGATTGAAAGGCAGATTGCCGCTTAGGGGCGTTTGCAGCGTCGACTCGTTACGCGGTTTGGTAAAACCGCGTAACCTAGAGCTCCGTGCCCCCAAGGCGGTGCGCGATGCTGTCGCAGGCCAAGGCGCCTACGACGGTCTTGGCGTCTTCGATCTTGCCGTCGAGTACGGCGTCGATCAGCTCGT
>CABVAS010000056.1 GCA_902496375.1 uncultured Collinsella sp. | reverse complement strand
TGGGCGTTGCGCCAGATGATTTGGATGATGTAGCCGAGTGTAAAGACGAAGGCCACGCCGCTGATGAAGTCGCCTACGAGGGGAAGCCCCGTGAGGGCGCCTGCGATTACGCCGCCCACAGCCGCCATGGCGTAGCGGTTCTGGCTGTTTCCGACCATGCGCGCGATCGCGCACCCCGCAAAGGCGCTCGACACCAGTGCGATGCCAATAACACCGCACAAGAGGGCTCCGGCAAGCGACAGACCAGCGATAGAGATAATCAGCAGTAGGACGGCGGGGACGATAGCAATCGTGCTCAGAAGACCGCTCACCCACAGGGGCATGGGGCGCTGGTGGAGCATGCCGGCGGCGCTGGCGGTCGCGCGCGGAAAGACGAGCTCGAGAAGCAGAGCGACAAAGCAGGTCGAGAGTGCCGCGGCGACGATACCGCTGATGACATCGTTAACGGTGGAAGTATCCTCGTTCTCGGTGCGGTCGATCTTGAGCGCGCCGACCTCGGCTCCCGCGGCGCGCTCGGGGTCCTCGGAGACGTGCGCGTTCACGGTGCCGGTGATGTGGGCGTTTTTGCCCAGGATGAGCTTGTCGGCCCAAACCTCAACATCGCCCTCGACGGTGCCATCGATAATCACCGTATCGCCCGCAAGCGCTGCCGACTTGGTGGAGCCGCGCAGGGCAACCGTTTCGCCTATCGCATAGAAACAGTTGGCGGTGCTGTCGGAATTGAGCACGACATGCTGGCCGGCAACGGTCGCACTGCCATCAACCGTAGTCTTGGCAATGTCGATGGTGCGCGCCGCCAAGCGGACGGCGCCGCCCACCGTGCAGTCGCGGATCGAGAGAGTATCGCCCGCGGCGATGATATCGCGGTCGATGGACGTATCGTCCAAGTTGAGGGCCTGACCTGCCCAGTACAGGTCACCTTCGACGCCGGACGGATTGGCGTCATTGTCGGTCGCAAGTACGTTGCCTGCGGTGTCCGTGCCGGCGAACGATGCCGTGGGAAGAGCGGTGATCGCCAGCGCGATGAGCGCGAATAAGATCGTGATGCGGCCCCACGCTTTACGGCGCTGGGTCGACGGGAATTGATTACAGGGCATAGTGAATCCTTCGTCAGATGCTCGACATGCACCTAACAGGGTACCCAACGCGTGGGCGCTCTAAAAGAACCTCTCGGTTGCATTTCGAAGGATGAGCCCGCGCCACCTACTTTTTACGGTGCAAAAAGCGCGCGATGTCTTCTTCGGTGGGGCTTTTGATGTCAAAGCGCAGCGAGAGCCAGCGCAGGCCCATGGTCACGACAACGCATACGACCAGCGCGGCGACATTGCTCATGATGCCGCTCATAACGAGACACACATAGCTTGTCGATCCGGCGATGGCGGCGATGGCATAAAAGTTAGTACGTTGGAAAATGCCCGGAACCACGCCCATAAAGCCGTCGCGCAACATGCCGCCGCCCACCGCGGTGAAAAAGCCCATCATGATGCACACCGCCGGCGCAAAGCCGTAGACCAGTGCCTTGTCCGCGCCGGTTGCGGCATAGATGCCGACCGAGATGATGTCGAGCAGGGGAATGAGTTTTTCGGGCTTGTCGACGA
Source organism: uncultured Collinsella sp. (assembly GCA_902496375.1). Classification (GTDB taxonomy): domain Bacteria; phylum Actinomycetota; class Coriobacteriia; order Coriobacteriales; family Coriobacteriaceae; genus Collinsella. The sequence continues at coordinate 6,846 of CABVAS010000056.1, read as the reverse complement.
TTGCCGGGAAAATGTAGATGATGGCTGCCGTGGCGATGGAAAGCGGCAGTGCCATCGGCTGGTTGAGGATGTAGACGTTGCCTACCTGCAGCGTCATATCGCGCAAAAGACCGCCGCCCAGACCGCAGACCACCGCGAGCGCGACCGCGCCCACCAGGTCGAGCTTGTGCTCGCGCGCAACCAGTACACCCGAGATCGATGCAGCGACAACAGCGAACATCTCGAGCCAAAACGGAATAGCGACCATGGCATCCGAGGCATGTGAGGTAACGGTTATAGCGGCGACGACGGGCAAGATGGAGTCCTTCTGATTGCGAGTTTAGACAATGCCCGTACATAGTACATGGTTGGCGGGCGTGGCGACCCTATTGCTCGGTAAACGGTCGGGGCCGGGTGGGGGCGTAGGTACCAAACATATACATCAGCCTCCAAAGATGTCGAAAAATGTCGGTTTTGGAGGGTGACGTACATGTTTTGGGGTCTGGGTTGATGTTGAACGCGATGGGGGCGTGGCTGAATAGGAGGGATGTCCAAATTTTGAGCGGAGCTTAAAATTTATCCGGTCGGCTTACGCCGACCGCGCTGCGTTAAAAACGCGCCACGGGCGCGTTTTCTTTACGCTCCGCGCCCTGGCGGGTTCGAATCCCTCCTCCTCCGCCGTATTTGCTTGTAAGGGACTCAAAAGAAAAAAGCTCCCATTCTCGGGAGCTTTCTCAATCTAAATGGCGGAGGAGGAGGGATTCGAACCCTCGTGACCTTATACAGGCCAAACGGTTTTCGAGACCGCCGCATTCAACCACTCTGCCACCCCTCCGCGTGGGGTAAAAACAAAGCAGGCTCGAAGGCCTGCTTTGGAATTAACTGGCGGAGAGTCAGGGATTTGAACCCTGGAGACGCTTTTGACGCCTACACGATTTCCAATCGTGCTCCTTCGGCCACTCGGACAACTCTCCGTTAAATGCGAAAGTCAGTATACACGAGGAATCGCAAAGTGCAAACAGAAAAGTTGGCATTTTTTAAAACGCTTGGCCGCGTTTGGCGTTGCAGCGGGGTTTGAGGTGCCAAAAAACGGCTTCCGACCAGCGTGGTTGATCAACTCAATTGTTCAAAAGGGGTATTCATAAGCGACTTGGCAATGAATTTAAAAATCTTTGGGTGGTGCTGTGGACCACTGGTATGCATTTCGCGACCACAGCCTTGCAATTGCTGACCTGCGGTTTGATTTGGTTTGTCCCCGCACCGCCGTATCTTGTCCACAGATTCGTCAAGCTTTTGGTCAGCATTTGGTTGGAATGCGCATGAAACGTCGTGCGAGTATGGGCATATGTGGAGGTCATGAGGTTGTAGCTGCAAATTATTGCAGCCTAGGAGGTTGAAAGATATTATTACCAAGTCTTTTCCTGCTTCAGGCGCACCTTCACGACCTGAAGCCACATTTGCCCAGAGGAGGTGACAATATGAAGGCTTATGAACTGCTGTTCTTTGTTGACCCGTCGCTCGACCCCGAGACTCGTCTCGCTGTTATGAAGCGTATCGATACCACGATCGCTGAGGGCGCTGGCAAGGTCGACTCCGTTGACGAGTGGGGCAAGCGCAAGCTCGCCTACGAGATCAACGACCTCACCGATGGTGACTACACCCTCATCAACTTCCACGCAGATCCTACCCAGATCGCCGAGCTTGATCGCGTCCTGCGCATCACCGACGCTGTGGTCCGCCACATGATCGTCCGTCGCGACGACCAGGAGTAAGACTGTCGTTTTGGACTGGGCTTGTGCCCCAAGAGGAAGTAGTGAGTTATGAGCATCAATCGAGTGAACATCACCGGTAACCTCACCCGCGATCCCGAGCTGCGCGCCACCGCCGGCGGAACCCAGGTTCTGTCCTTTGGCGTCGCCGTGAACGATCGTCGCCGCAACGCGCAGACTGGCGAGTGGGAGGACTATCCCAACTTTGTCGACTGCACCATGTTCGGCACCCGCGCCGAGGCCGTGAGCCGTTTCCTGGCAAAGGGAAACAAGGTCGCGATCGAGGGCAAGCTGCGCTACAGCTCTTGGGAGCGCGACGGCCAGCGCCGGAGCAAACTTGAGGTCATCGTCGATGAGATCGAGTTTATGAGCTCCCATGGTGGCCAGGGTGGCTACGACCAGGGCGGTTACGCCCCCGCAGCTCCCGCGCCTGCAGCACGTCCTGCCGCGCCGGTGGCTACGCCGCCCGCGGTCGACGTCTACGATGAGGACATCCCGTTCTAAGGGTTGTTCACCTATTTTTGAGTGAGAGGCGGCTTCGGTTCGCCGAAGTTGCCAAATGAAAGGTATTTTGACATGGCTAATGATTTTTCTGCACGTCAGCCGCGTCGTAAGTACTGCCAGTTCTGCAAGGAGAACACTGAGTTCATCGACTATAAGGACACTCAGCTTCTCCGTAAGTACATGACCGACCGTGGCAAGATCAAGCCCCGTCGCGTCACTGGCGCTTGCACGCAGCATCAGCATGACATCGCCAACGCCATCAAGCGCGCCCGCGAGATGGCTCTCCTGCCGTACACCGTCCCCGTGGTTTCCTCTCGTGGCAACCGCGACCGCGGCTAAGAAGGGAGACGCATCATGAAGGTTATTCTTCTCGATGAGATCAAGGGCAAGGGCGGCGAGGGTGACGTCGTAGAGGTCGCTCAGGGTTACGCTGAGAACTTCCTGTTCCCCAAGAAGCTCGCTGTTGCCGCCACCAAGGGCAACCTCAAGCAGCTTGACGAGCGTCGCAACAACATCGCCAAGCGCGAGGCCGTCCGTCTGGCTACCGCCAACGAGACCAAGGCTGCCTTCGAGGGCAAGACGGTCACCGTTGACGTCAAGGTCGGCGACGAGGGCATCCTCTTTGGCTCCGTTACCGCCGCTATGATCGCTGACGCCATCAAGGCTCAGCTCGGTATGGACATCGACCGCAAGCGCGTCGAGCTCGGTAAGCCCATCAAGGTTGCCGGTGCCCACACCGTTGCCATCTCGCTGTACCGCGAGATCAAGGCCGAGGTTGTCGTTCTCGTCGGCGTTACCGCCGAGGAGCTCGCTGCCGAGGCTGAGGTCGAGGAGGCCGCTGAGGTCGCCGAGGCCGAGACCGCCGAGGTCGAGACTGAGGCTGCTGCCGAGTAGCATTTGCTGCAACGCAACAATCTTGTTCTAAGAAGGGCGCTCTGGGAAACCAGGGCGCCCTTTTGTTTTTTGCGCTGAGTGAGTGTCATGGTGAACGTTGCGTCGAAGTCCTATATGCAGGACCGTTCATCCGCTTGGTTCGGTGATGATTGGCGGCGCGCGGCGCGTTTTGGGACCGTGGCTGATACTATGGATGCTCGCAAGCGATATGAATGAGGATGCTCATGGCATATGACGATAGGGAGACCGGGCTGACGGTTGAGGACCGCGGCTCAAAGTTGGGTCTTCCCCAAAACCAAGATGCAGAGGCCAATGTACTGGCCGCTATGCTGCTATCGCCCGAGGTGGTCGAAGAGGCCCAGGTCGAGCTGCAGCCCGATGACTTCTACCGGCCCATTCATAAGACCATCTATACCGCGATGGTCGATATGTACAACAGCCGCATTCCCATCGACTCCATCTCGCTGATCGATTACCTGCGAAGCATCAACAAACTCGATGCCGTGGGCGGCGAAGCGTACATTTTGGAGTTGATGGGTCAGACCCTGTCGCTCGTCAACTGGCAGCACCATGCCGCCATCGTGCGTCGCGACTCGATGCTGCGCGAGCTGATCGGCGCCACCAACGAGATCAACGCGCTGGCTTATAACGCCCCTACCGACACGAAAGAGGTCGTGGAGCTGGCCGAGAGCAAACTGCTCAAGGTCACGGCACGCGAGGTCAAGTCGAGCTACAAGACGCTGACCGAGTTTATGGTCGAGGCCTATAACGAGGCCGAGGAAGTGTGCCAGGCCGGTGGCCAGGCCGCGGGCGTGCCCACGGGCTTCCCGTCGCTCGACCGCATGCTCATGGGTTTCCGCGAGGGTCAGCTCATCATTATCGGCGCCCGCCCTGCTGTGGGTAAGACGTCGTTCGCCCTGAACCTGGCACTTAACGCTGCCGCTGCTGGTTATACCGTCGGCTTCTTCTCGCTGGAGATGTCGGGCAAGGAAATTGCCCAGCGTCTGATTTGCGCCTACGCCATGATCTCGATCAGTGACTTCCGCATGGGTCGCATTAGCCCCGAGCAGTGGGCCAATATCAACGAGGCCACGCAGACCTTGTCCAAGCTCGATATTCTGATCGACGATACGCCCGGCACCACAGTGACCGAGATTCGCGCCAAGAGCCGCCGCATGCTCCATAACAAGGAGAAGGCAATCATCATCCTGGACTACCTGCAGCTGGTGAGTCCTCCGCCGGGACGCCGCTCCGAGAGCCGTACCGTCGAGGTCTCCGAGATGTCGCGTGGTTTAAAGATCATGGCCAAGGAGCTTAAGATCCCGCTCATTGCGCTGTCGCAGCTGTCGCGTCAGGTCGAGTCCCGTACCGGCAAACGCCCGCAGCTGTCCGACCTGCGTGAATCGGGCTCCATCGAGCAGGACGCCGACATCGTTATGTTCTTGGACCGCTCCGCCGATGAGGCCGAGGCCTCGCGTGACGATCGACCCGACGAGGGCGTTACGCGTATCGTCGTGGCCAAGAACCGTTCGGGCCCGATTGGTGACGTCGACCTGATGTTCCTGCCGGCATCCACCAAGTTCTATGAGCTTGATGGGGCGCATACCGAGGAGTAGGACAGGCGCCCGTTGCACGGGTATACTAGGAATGTTTTGTGCTTCTGCGTGCCAACGTGGCGCGTAGACAGTCCATGAATGTAAGGAGTAAACATGCCGTCAACCGTTTTGGTCGGTGCCCAGTGGGGCGATGAGGGCAAGGGTAAGATCTGCGACCTGGTCGCCGGCGACTTCGATGCCGTCGTGCGCTATTCGGGCGGTAATAACGCCGGCCACACCATCGTCGTCAACGGCAAGAAGTACGGCCTGCACCAGGTGCCCTCCGGCATCATGTATTCCGACCATATGTCGGTGATCGGTAACGGCTGCGTCGTCAACCCCAAGGTTGTCCTTGAGGAGATCGACATGTTCGAGGCCGACGGCATCACCACCAAGAACCTCAAGATCAGTGGCAACGCGCACATCATCATGCCGTACCATATCGATCTGGATGGTGCTTTTGAGCAGAAGCTCGGCAAGAAGAACATTGGTACCACCAAGCGCGGCATCGGTCCGTGCTATCAGGACAAGATGGCCCGCATCGGTCTGCGCATGCAGGACATGCTGGACGAGGCGCTGTTCCGCGACAAGCTGGAGACCGCTCTTGCCCGCGTGAATCCGGAGCTGGAGCTCATCTACCACCTGCCCACCTACACCGTGGATCAGATTTGCGACGAGTACCTGCCGATGGCCGAGCGTCTGCGTCCCTACATCACCGAGACGAGCCTGCTGCTCAACAACATGATCGATGAGGGCAAGGACCTGCTGTTTGAGGGCGCCCAGGCGACGCTGCTCGACATCGACCACGGCACCTATCCGTACGTGACGTCTTCCAACTGCACCGCCGGCGGCGCCATCACCGGCTCCGGCGTCGGTATGAAGAACGTCGACCGCGTGCTGGGCGTCATGAAGGCCTATATCACCCGCGTCGGTTCGGGCCCCATGCCCACCGAGCTTTCCTATGAGTCCGAGGCTGGCCACACGCTGACCGAGGAGGGCTATGAGTACGGCGTGACCACCGGTCGCCGTCGTCGTTGCGGCTGGTTTGACGGCCCTATCGCCAACTATGCCTCGCGCGTCAACGGCCTCACCGACATCGCCGTGACCAAGCTCGACGTGCTTTCGGCCTTCGACACCATCAAGGTGTGCGTGGCCTACGACGTCGATGGCGAGCGCTACACGAGCGTGCCCGAGCATCAGGTGCGCTTTGAGCATGCCAAGCCCATCTACGAGGAGCTCCCCGGCTGGAAGTGCGACATCACCGGTTGCCGCAGCTTTGATGAGCTGCCGCAAGAGGCTCAGGACTACGTGGCGTTTATCGAGGATCTGGCACACACCCGCGTGACGTTCATTGGCGTTGGCGCCGGTCGCGAGCAGATCATCAACCGATTCTGGAAGTAATCGGTTTATACGGTTATTGCGATATACCCCTTTGCAGCCCAGACGGGCGGCCGAGGGGTATATTTGCTTGCAAAGGGCTCGCGCGGAGCGGGCCATTCATCCATAGAGGAGGCACCCTTGAAGGCGGACACTCAAACCATCGACATCCTGTTGTTGGGCAGCGGCGGCCGCGAGCATGCTCTGGCAGCCAAGCTCGCAGCATCACCGCGCGCCGGCAAGCTCTACATCGCGCCGGGTAACGGCGGCACCGCGAGCTGCGGCGAGAACGTGGTTCTCGACGACTGCGATCCTGCGGCCGTGGCGGCGTTTGCTCAGAGCCACGGATGCGGACTCGTGGTAATTGGCCCCGAGGCTCCGCTCGTGGCGGGCGTGGCCGACGCCGTGCGCGCGGCGGGTATTCCCTGCTTTGGCCCGGGTGCCGAGGGCGCCCAGATGGAGGGCTCCAAGCTGTTCTCCAAGCAGCTCATGGAGCGTGCGGGCATTCCGACGGCAGCCTATGGTTCGTTTACCGACGAGGCTTCGGCTCTCGCCTACGTGCGTGAGCAGGGCGCCCCGCTGGTCGTCAAGGCCGACGGCCTTGCCGCGGGCAAGGGCGTTATCGTGGCGACCGAACTTGAGCAGGCCGAGGAAGCCGTACGCGAGTGCTTTGGCGGCACCTTTGGCGATGCCGGCAACACCGTGGTTATCGAGGAGATGCTGACCGG
>CABVAS010000055.1 GCA_902496375.1 uncultured Collinsella sp. | reverse complement strand
AATCCATGTATACGCTCCTTTACGTATCGAAAGTGCGGATAGTACTGGGCGCGGACTTGCGGGGCCCTAGGCGTTAGGCGCGCTCGGCACGAGCAAGCTCGGCAGCGACAAGCTTAACGGCCAGCACCAGCACGTCGAGCGCGGCCTCCAGGTCATCGACCGTGGGATAGCTCGGCGCAATACGGATGTTGGTGTCGCGCGGATCCTTGCCATAGGGCCAGGTGGCACCGGCCGGCGTGAGCTTGACGCCCAGGTCGGCGCAAAGCGCGGCGACCTTCTGGGCCGAGCCCTCGGGACCATCGAAGCTTACAAAGTAGCCGCCGCGGGGGTGCGTCCAGGTGGCACAGCCCGTATCGCCCAGGCCCTCGGTGAGCTTGCGCTCAACGGCCTCAAAGCGCGGACGCAGGAACTCGGCATGCTTTTTCATGTGCTCCTTGACCGCCTCGATGGTGGGAAGGAAGCGCACGTGGCGCAGCTGGTTGAGCTTGTCGGCGCTGATGAGGCCGGCCTTCAGGCGCTTGGAGAACTCGGCGATGACCGCGGGGCTCGCACCGATGAAGCCGATGCCGGCGCCCGGGAAGGTAATCTTGGACGTCGAGGCAAAAGCCACCACGCGGTCCTCGGTGCCCGCCGCGCGAGCGAGGTCGAAGATATTGGCGAGCTCGTCGGTCTCGTCGTACAGGTCGTGCACGCAGTAGGCGTTGTCCCAGAAGATGCGGAAATCGGGCGCGGCCGTGGGCATCTCGACCAGGCGACGCACGGTGTCCTCGCTAAAGGTGATGCCCGTGGGGTTGGAATACTTGGGCACGCACCAGATGCCCTTGATGGAGTCGTCGGCGGCAACCAGACGCTCGACCTCGTCCATGTCGGGGCCGTTGTCGGTCATCGCGACGGGGACATTCTCGATACCCAGGTCGGCGGTGATGCCAAAGTGACGGTCGTAGCCGGGAACAGGGCACAGGAACTTGACTTTCTTGCCGTCGTGCGCGGCCTCGTAAGCCTCCCAAGGCTCGCTGCCGCACGAACCGCAGCGCCAAAACATGCCGGCGATATCGTGCTCGATCAGAAGGCTCGACGAACCCAGTACGAGCGTCTGCTCGGCAGGGCAACCCAGGAACTCCCCCGCCAGCTTGCGTGCCGAGGGAATGCCCTCAAAGCAACCGTAGTTTGAGCAGTCGACGTTGCCGTCGTGCAGATCGGCATCGGCATTGAGGATATCGAGCATGGGTCGAGAGATGTCCACCTGGGAGGGCGACGGCTTGCCGCGGGCCATGTCGAGCGCCAGGCCCTTGGCCTTGACCTCGGCGACCTCGGCTTTGAGCGCCTCGATGGCGGCATCGAGTTCGGTGGTTTCCATCTTCTGGTAGATCGTCTGCATGGGTGCGACCTTTCGCGAAGCGGGACGTTGCAGTTCGTCTAAGTATAGACCGCCACCGCCGCAACGGCATGAAGCCGTGATAGATTAAGTTCATCGCAATGAATTATGAATCGCCGCGCATGCCGGCGTGGGGCGCCCAAGGAGGCACTATGGAATACGGATCGTTCCAGGCCGAGGAATTCGGCGACCTGCAGCGCCTGGTCGACGGGCTGTTTTACGACCGCCGCGCCATCGACCGCCTGGATCTCATCGTACAGGCCGAGATCTTGGACCTGGCGCCCGACCTCATGGAAATCGTCAACCTGCTACCGCCCGGCTACTACGACCGCCAATCACTTTGCGACCAGCTCAACTCCGCCTTGGCCGCCCACGGCTGGGGCGCCGTCTACGGCACCGTGGAATAAACCTAGTCATTTAAGAACGTCCCCATTGACTAAAACGCCGCTTGTGATGGTGTCCACAGGCGGCGTTTTCAAACTTGTATATGCTTTTACTTGTCTTTGGGCGCGAGGTGTTTGCAGACCACACTCATGTAGATCATACCGAGCACGGCAGCGGTGACCGAACCGGCAAGGATGGCGGCCTTGGCGGCCAGGACCTCAAACTGGGCCGTCGGGAAGGCAAGGCCGCTGATGAGGATCGACATGGTGAAGCCGATGCCGCCCAGAATGCCCACACCGGCAATCATGTGCCAGTTAACGTTATGCGGCAGCTCGCAGACCCTAAACTTAACCAGGGCAAACGTCATGCCAAAGATACCAATCGGCTTGCCCAGCAGCATGCCAAAGTACACGCCGAGCGTCACCGGATCGGTGAGCAGCGTGCTCATGTCCACGCCCACTAGGCGAACCTGTGCGTTCACGAACGCAAAGATCGGCAGAATCACAAAGTTGACCGGCGTGGAGATCAGACGCTCCATGCGGATGAGCGGCGGGGTCACGCGGTGCATGACGCGCTCGACCCTGGTGGTCGAGACGGTAAAGTCATGCTGGCCCAGGATGTGTGCCTCGTCGTCGTAGCGGTCATCAAGCAGCGGCAGGCACTCGCCCAACCAATCGGTGAGGCTATCGAGCTTGACGCCGCACTTGGCCGGGATGGTAAAGGCCAAGATGACGCCGGCGAGCGTGGCATGTACGCCGCTCTTGAACATGCAGAACCACAACAGCAGACCCAGTACCGAATACGGGGCAAGGCGGTAATGCTGCGTCTTGTTGAGCCACACGAGCGCGCAGGTCACAAGCGCAGCGGCGCCCAACCAAAACGGATTGGGGCTCTGACCGTAGAAGATGGCGATGGCGGCGATGGAGATAAGGTCGTCGGCGATGGCGAGCGTCGAGAAGAACACGCGCACGCCGTTGGGCACGCGGTTGCCCAAAAGCGACAGCACGCCCAGCGCAAAGGCAATATCGGTTGCCATGGGGATGGCCCAACCGTTGCGGGCGCCGGCATGGTTAAAGATCAGGTAGATGCAGGCGGGAACGACGACGCCGCCCACGGCCGCCAGCATGGGAAGCATGGCCTGACGCGGATTCTTGAGCTCGCCGACCGTCATCTCGTACTTAAGCTCAATGCCCACCAACAAAAAGAAAATCGCCATGAGGAAGTCGTTGACGAAAAGTTCAACGGTAAGACCGGCCGTAAGGTTGCCCAGACCCACATACAGCGGGGTCTCCAAAAAGTGATGGATGGCCTCGTAGGCATCGGTATTGGCGCAAATGACGGCGGCGATGGCGGCGATGACCATAACCGCGGCGGAAATCGTGCCGTTCTCGGCGATGCGCTCCCAAATGTCGTGGCGTTCAAAGCGCTTGCGCTCACGGACGTTGAACAGCTGCTCGGTTGCTGCCATGGGCGGCTCCTTTCACGGGAAAGCTCCCGTCTTAAAAAAGCACGGCCCGCCCAAGTGGCGGCGCCGCGCTCCAACGTATTACGCTTGCATCTAGCCTACCCTGCGCGACAAGCGCACAAGCGCGGCCGAAAAGCGGAACCATAGGTTGAACATTATTTGCTCAACGGCACGGGCACGCCTGTCCAAGAGACGACGCGGCGCATGCACAAAAAACGACCGGAGCGCGGGGCGTCCGCGGTCCGGTCGTCGGTGTTAGGTCAAAAGAACCTAGCAGGCGGCCATGATGGGGGCAGCGACCTGCTTCTTACGGGAGAGGACACCCGGCATCCAGACGCCGCCGTGCTCGTCGGCAATGCCCAGGCCCTTCTGAGCAGCCTCGGTCTCGCCCTCGAGCAGGACCTGCGAGCCCTCCTCCATGATGTCGGTGATGCACAGGACGATGCCGTCGGCACCCTTCTCGGCGGCGTAGGCGCGCATGGCCTCGCGGATCTCGTCGATCATGCCGAGTGCGCGGCTCTTGTCGACGGTCTCGTACTGGCCGATGAGCAGCTTCTTGCCGGCGGGCTCGAACATCTTGATGTCGTTGCCGACCATCTCGGCTGCGGTGAAGGAGCCGGACGGACGGGTGAGGAAGACCTCCATGCCAAACTTGACCGGGTCGACGCCCACCTGCTCGCCGAGCTTGGCGGCGACGGCGCGGTCGACATCGGTGGTGGTGGGGCTCTTGAGCATGAGCGTGTCGGTCATCATGGCCGAGAGCAGCAGCTTGGCCTGAACGTCGGAAAGCTCAACGCCGAGCACGCCGGCGAGCTTGGTGACGATGGTGCAGCTGGAGCCCCAGGGCAGGCAGATGTAGTGCAGCGGGCCGGCGGTCTCGAAGTCGCCGATGCGGTGATGATCGACGACGCCAAAGACCGTGGCGTCCTTAAGACCGGCAACGGACTGGGCGGACTCGTTGTGGTCGGTGAGGACGACGAGCTGACCGGCCTCGACGGACTCGATCACGCGAGGCTCGGCGATACCGGCGTCGGCGAGCAGCTTGGCGGACTCTGCCGGAAGCTGACCAAGGGCGCAGGCCTCGTAGGTGTTGCCGGCATACTCAACCTGATTGAGCAGCTGGGACAGGACGACGGCGCTCATGATGGCGTCGTTATCGGGGTTCTGGTGACCAAAGACAAGAACGTTTGCCATGGATATCCTCCACTTGATATGTGTACTTGGACGTAGCTATGGTAGCACGCCGATGCCGAGCCTTCGCAGACGGAAGGACCACGGCATATTTTGGGGCAGGCATGGGGGCCAAGGCCGTCCCTTTTGCACCGTGTTGGTGCAAAGTTACCTGTCCCCCCCCTGCACCAGCTATTTACCGGCGGCGCGCAGGGCTACGTAGGCGGCACCGATGATGCCGGCGTCGTTGCCAAGCGAAGCGACCTTAATGGGCGTCTCGCGCGAGGCGGAAAGCGCGTATTGCTTAAAGTGCTCGCGAACCTTATCGAGGTAGACATCGGCCGAGGCAGACGCGCCGCCACCGATCAGGAACATCTCGGGGTCGACCACGTTGGCAATGAGCGCCAGGGCACGGCCGAGATAGTCGGCCATGGTATCGGCCGCGGCAAGCGCGAGCTTGTCGCCCTCGCGGCAGGCCTGGAACACATCCTTGGAATCGGAGGGGCCGGTGAGCTCGATGGGCTCGACGCCCGCTTTCTTGCACTCGGCAAGGTAGTTGCTCACCACGCCGGTGGCGCTGGAATACTGCTCCAGATGGCCATGGCCGCCACAGCCGCAGGTGCGCTCCTCAGCCGGGTTCAGGCACATGTGGCCGATCTCGCCGCCAGCACCCACAACGCCCGATACCACGTCGCCGTTAACGATAACGCCGCCGCCCACGCCGGTACCGATGGTGACCATCACCACGTTCTGTACGCCCTTGGCAGAGCCGAGCCAGGCCTCGCCCATGGCGGCGGCGTTGGCATCATTCTCGTATTTAACGACCGCGTCGGGGCAGTGCTTCTGAATGGCGATCCTCAGCTCGGGCAGGTTAATGGCAATGTTGGCCTTGACCTTGGCATCGCCCGATGCCGGGATGGGGCACGGAACGGCCAGGCCAATGCCTGCCACAAAGGCACGCGGAATCTGTGCCTTGGCGACCACCTGGTCGATAGCCTCGGTCACCGCGGCAAAGCCCGCAGCGTCAACGATGGGAGGCGTGGGCACGCTGGCCTTGGCCAGCAGATTTCCGTCCTCGTCGAACAGGCCCTCCTTAACCGAAGTGCCGCCGACGTCGATGCCGATGTAGTACTGCTTGGGTTCCATAGGGGCCCACCTTTCTCGTTTAAACATTGCCTGTATGGTACCGCTCTCAAGGCAAAAACCTACCAAAAAGGGACAGGTTTGTTTTGGCAGGTTTTATCTGGGGAAGCGCGAATGGTCGCTTAATAGGTCGCGCAAGACCTTCCCCAAATATAAAGGCGCCGGGAGGCGGAGACTCCCGGCGCCCGTCAAAGGGACTGTGTTGTCTGTTGGACCGCACGGTCCATCGCGGCGATAACGCCGACTAGGCCTGAAGTGCCTGCAGTTGCTTGTGAACCTCGATGAGCTCCGTCGCCATGACGCGCATGGTCTCGGTACCGGCCATCTGGTCCTCGGCATGCAACAGAATCAACGGGGCCTCGCCGTTACGCTCGCCGTTGGCCTCCTTCTTCAGAAGCCCCATGTGAACATCGTGGCCACCGTTATAGGCCTCGTCGCCCTGCTTGATAAGCTCCTCGGCGGCGTCAAAATCGCCCTCCTTGGCCTTTTGCACGGCATTGATGTACATGCTCTTGGCGGTACCGACGTAGCTGATGATCTCGAAGCAGGTCATCTGCAGTTCGTTCATATCCTCCATGCGGAGCACCTAGCCCATCACGCTGACGCAGTGGTCGATGATGCCGGCAGCGTTCATGCGGCCGTAGTCGACCATGTTGATGACCTCGACCGGAAAACGACCGGCGGCCTCCTTCTCAAAATCGCCCTTGGTGTAGCCGATCTGCGGACCAAGCAGCAACATGTCGCACTCGTCCAGGTGATCGTGGGCCTCGTTCATGGGACGAGCCTCGACCTCAATATCCAGACCACGGTTTGCAACCTCGGCCTGCATCTTCTGGACCAGCAGGCTCGTAGACATACCGGCATTGCAGCAGAGCATGATCTTCTTCATGGTTTCCTCCTTATAACTGCGCGGCGCGCAGACGACAACTGGTTGTATTCCTTGCGGCTATTGTGCCCGCTCCCCTGTATCTTTACGCAAGGGAGAGAGCCGCGGGCACCGGCACCGCGTACCGGCGCCCGCAAAGGTGAAAGGGACGAACGTTAGGCGTTCTACTCGGCGAGAGCCTCCTGCTTGGCGATTGCCTTCTCGGAAATCTTCATAAAGGGCAGGTAGACGGCCATGCCAATGACAATCTCGAGAGCCTGCCACACGCCGGCGCGCCAGTCAAAGCCCGTAGCGAGCAGGGCATTGATGACGGGAGGCATGGTCCAGGGCACCTGGGCGATGCAGGGGCTGATGATGCCTGCGCAGGTAAGGCCATAGGTGATGCCGATGAACAGATCGGGAAGAAGGACGAACGGGATCATGAGCGGCAGGTTGTACACGATGGGGTAACCGTAGATAACCGGCTCGTTGATGTTGAACAGACCAGGCAGGATAGCCATCTTGGAAACGGTCTCGGAAGCCTTGTTCTTGGAGAACAGGAGCGTGTCGAGCAGAAGCATGAGGGTGCAGCCCGAGCCGCCGATGAGGGCGAAGCTGTTAACGATCTGCATGTTCATGTAGTGATCGGGCTGGATGGTGCCACCGGCGGCAAAGGTAGCCATGTTGTCGACGATGAGCATGGTCAGGATCGGCTCGACGGTAGCGCCAGAGATGGTGGACTGGTGAATACCGACGCAGAACAGCAGGTTAGCAAGGGTGTAGATGAGGATAACAGCCCACGGACCGGCGTTCATGATGTTCTTGAGCGGGTTGGAGATGCACGTGGAGATGATGGCGCACAGATCGGTGCCGGCGCACACGGCGAGCAGGGCTGCTGCAAGAGCGAAGATTGCGAGGTTGAGCAGCATCGGGATCATGACGTTGAAGGAGTTGGAGACCGCGGGAGGCACGCCCTCGCCCAGCTTAACCTTGAGCTTCTCGACGCCAGAAATCTTGATGAAGAGCGAGACGGAAAGCAGGGCGATGATAATAGCCGAGAACAGACCGTTGGTGCCGGTGTTGGCAGTCGAAAGGGCGCCCGTGACCTCGGCGGAGGTGATCTTGTCGGTGAGCAGCGGGCTCGTGGCGGCAAGCGAGGCGGTGATCTGCTGCGGCATCATGATGACGAAAGCAGAGATAGCGACGACCACGCAAGCGAGCGGGTTATCGAAACGCTTGTTCTTAGCGAGGCTGTAGCCAATCAATCCGGCCAAGATAATGGCAGAGACGTTGAGGGTGCCCAGCGTAATTGCCGAACCCCACGTCTGAAGGTTGGCAAGGCCCGCCGCATCGAGCGGGAACAGAGGGAACACGACGTTGTTAATGAGAACCGCGATACCCGCAAGGATATAGAGCGGCGTGATGGTCGCGAAGGCGTCACGCAGGGAACGCAGGTGAACCTGGTTTCCCACCTTTGCAGAGACCTCGGCAAACTTGTCGAGGAAACTCTTTCCGTTGTCACTGGCCATGATTGCTCCTAACTTTCAAATCCGGCCTTTTCCTATGCGCACGGTGGTCTGTCGCCCTCTGCCACCAGATGTGCCATGTGTTGCGCGCGGCGGCGCGCGGTCTGGGCGTTCGCCCGGTCGCTAATCAACCACGTGGGTCGTGGCGACCTGTTTGAGCCAGGCTGCCGACTTCTTAAGGCGGCGCTTATAGCCATCCATCAGATCGACCTCGACAAAGCCGTAACGATTCTTAAAGGCATTGGCCCAAGACCAGTTATCGATGACGGCCCAGTAGTGATAGCCCCGGCATTTGGCGCCCTCGGAGATTGCCTTGGCAACCCACTCCAGGTGCTGGCGCACAAAGTCGACGCGGTAGTCATCCTGGATGGTTCCTTCGGCATCGCGGTTCTTGTATTCGTCCATGATGCCGATGCCGTTCTCGGAAACGAACCACTCAAGATCGGGGTAGTTCTTAGCGCAGTCCATGCCAAAGTCGTAGAGGCCCTGCGGGTAGATCTCCCAGCCGCGGCTCTCGTTCATAACGGCGTCGGGCCACACGTACTCGTCGGCAAAGTGCGGCAGACCGTACTGGTCGATCTTGCTCGCCGGCGCCTGAACGCGCGTGGGG
>CABVAS010000054.1 GCA_902496375.1 uncultured Collinsella sp. | reverse complement strand
ATATTTGTATCCGCCATATGTATAGCTTTTATAAAGCTCATGTTTTGGAATTGCGCTTCGCCGAAAGGGTCACGCGAAGCCTCTGTATGTTGCCGTAATCGGATGTCTTGCCGGAGTGCTGGCGACCGGAGGGGTCGCCTACGCTGTTGTCAATTCCAGTTATTTTGCCTCTGCCTGGGGAAACCATGGCAACGGAGAGTCCGTTACCTGGACAAATGGCGGCTCGTCGGGGACGAAATATACCTACACCAGAGAGTTTGGTGATGGTATCGCGCCCCAAAGCCTGGAGGGTGCAGTCCAGAAGGTCAATCTGTCCGTCGAGGGCAACGGCTATACGCTCGACATTCATGAGATGGCAATCGACGAGAACGGTTGCGGTGCTGTGACGTTTACATTGTCCAATCCGAATGGCGTTAGCTACTACAAGCCGGCGGCAGAGCTTGGCGAACTTGTTCTCTATGGTGAAGAAGAAGGGGGCGTCAGTACACCCAGCATGAACTTCGGCGAGGAATGGGCTGATACACGCTGCACCATTGATAAAGACACATCAAGCGACACGGTCATTAACGGCACGATGTACTTTGCATCTTGGAATCGCGATCGAGATTTACGACATGCGGTCACCTGGAATATCAGTTGGACGGAGGGCAAAGGTGAGGATGCGAAGGTGATCGAGGTATCGACGCCAGAGTTTAACGTCGGAGCGCACGTCGATACAAAGGAGCTCCGCTCCGACGACTCGCCTCTCGAGATCAGCCCGTTTTCCATCCAGACGCACATCGATGATCTGGGCTATGAAGCAGTTGATCATAAACTGACCGTCAGCTACAAGGATGGATCGGAGCAGATTATCGAAGATGACGACGCAGGGGCGTACAATTTCTATGTTTCGATGGCGCGCAATAGCGGAGAGAACATCTGGGTTCCGACAAAACTGATCAATGTCGATCAAGTGGTCTCGGTGACCCTCGAGGGCACGAGATGCACATCAACAGGAGAGACCGAAACAGAAGTACCCTTTACCATCGTCTATTCGTAAGGTCTAGGCCGCTTCCTGCTAGAGGAAGCGGCCATTTTTGCGTTACATGGACGGCTGGAATGGGCACTTGCGCACAGGCGGGGATTCCTTTTATGGAGGCTTTGCGGAAATATGGCTATTTTGGGATACGCCCGGCGGCGTGGTCTGTTGACGGCACAGCTAACGGCACGTATCCTATCGAACTGCGTGTTTCGTAGGGGGATGCTGACCCCTCGATTCAAGCCGTTGCACTTTACAGAAAGCTGGAATCATTCGAGAAGGAGTACGCTTTGCCTACTATTAACCAGCTGGTTCGCCAGGGCCGTCGTTCCGTGCCCAAGAAGTCCAAGAACGCTGCTCTGCAGCACAACTCCCAGAAGCGCGGCGTGTGCACCCGCGTCTTCACCACGAGCCCCAAGAAGCCGAACTCGGCTCTTCGTAAGGTTGCCCGTGTTCGCCTCGTCAACGGCATCGAAGTTACTGCTTACATCCCGGGTGAGGGCCACAACCTGCAGGAGCACTCCATCGTGCTCGTCCGCGGCGGTCGTGTCCGTGACCTCCCTGGTGTCCGTTATCACGTCATCCGTGGCGCCTACGACGCTGCTCCGGTCCAGAACCGTATGCAGGCCCGTTCCAAGTACGGTGCTAAGCGCCCCAAGGCTAAATAAGCCAGATAACGTTTTGATACTTTCGCCGTGCGCCGCCTAAGCGCCGCACGGTAGACACTTAAGGAGATTTCACATGCCGCGTCGTGCAGCAGCTAATCGTCGTGAGGTTCAGCCTGACGCCGTTTACAACAACCGCCTGGTGACTCAGCTCATCAACAAGGTCCTTCTTGACGGCAAGAAGGCCACCGCTGAGCGCATCGTTTACACCGCTTTCGAGATCGTTGCCGAGAAGTCCGAGGGTGGCGACGCTCTCGCTACCTTCAAGAAGGCTATGGACAACGTCAAGCCCACGCTCGAGGTTAAGCCCAAGCGTGTCGGTGGCGCTACCTATCAGGTCCCGATGGAGGTCAACTCCCGTCGTTCCACCGCTCTGGGCATCCGCTGGATCGTCAACTTCTCCCGCGCTCGCAAGGAGAAGACCATGGCCGAGCGTCTCGCTAACGAGATCCTCGACGCCTCCAACGGTCTTGGCGCTTCCGTCAAGAAGCGTGAGGACGTCTTCAAGATGGCCGAGGCCAACCGCGCGTTCTCTCACTATCGTTGGTAAGTTAAGGTAAGGAACTAACATGGCTAAGCCTAAGTACAAGCTTTCCGATACCCGTAACATCGGCATCATGGCCCACATCGATGCCGGTAAGACCACCACGACCGAGCGTATTCTTTACTACACCGGTAAGACCCACAAGATCGGTGAGGTCCATGAGGGCGCTGCCACCATGGACTGGATGGTTCAGGAGCAGGAGCGCGGCGTAACCATTACCTCCGCTGCTACCACGTGCTTCTGGAACAAGGACGGTAAGGACTACCGCATCCAGATCATCGACACCCCGGGCCACGTTGACTTCACCGCCGAGGTCGAGCGCTGCCTGCGCGTCCTCGATGGCGCTGTCGCCGTCTTCGACGCCGTTGCCGGCGTTCAGCCCCAGTCTGAGACCGTTTGGCGTCAGGCTTCTACCTTCAACGTCCCCCGCATCGCCTTCATCAACAAGTATGACCGCGTGGGCGCTGACTTCTTCAACGCTATCGAGACCATGAAGGATCGTCTCGACGCCAACGCCGTGGCCGCTCAGGTCCCGATGGGCGCCGAGGACAACTTCTGGGGCGTCATCGACCTCGTTACCATGACTGCATGGGACTTCAAGGCCGACGAGAAGGGCATGACCTACCCCGAGCCGATGGACGAGATCCCGGCTGAGTTTGCCGACATCGCTGCCACCAAGCGCGAGGAGCTCCTCGACGCTGCTGCCAGCTTTGACGACGAGCTCATGGAGAAGATCCTCATGGAGGAGGACTTCACCGTCGAGGAGCTCAAGGCTGCTCTGCGCAAGGGCGTTCTGGCCAACGAGCTCAACCTCGTCTTCGTGGGCTCCGCCTACAAGAACAAGGGCGTTCAGGAGCTGCTCGACGCTGTCGTCGACTACCTGCCCAGCCCGCTCGACGTTGAGGCCGTCACCGGTACCGATCCGGACACCGGCGAGGAGATCCAGCGTCATCCTTCCTTCGACGAGCCTTTCTCCGGCCTGGTCTTCAAGATCATGACCGACCCGTTCGTCGGTAAGCTCACCTACGTCCGCGTTTACTCCGGCCGCGCCGAGTCCGGCTCCTACGTGGTCAACGCTTCCAACGGTCAGCGCGAGCGTCTCGGCCGCATCCTCGAGATGAACGCCGCCGAGCGTATCGACCGTGACGACGCTGCCGCCGGCGACATCGTCGCTTGCGTCGGCTTCAAGAACTCCACCACCGGTGACACCCTGTGCGCCGAGGGCAAGGAGATCGTCCTCGAGAAGATCGAGTTCGCTAAGCCCGTTATCGACGTTGCCATCGAGCCCAAGACCAAGGCCGAGCAGGACAAGATGTCCCTGGCTCTGACCAAGCTCGCCGAGGAGGACCCGACCTTCCAGGTGTCCACCAACCACGAGACCGGCCAGACCATCATCGCCGGCATGGGCGAGCTGCACCTCGAGATCATCGTCGACCGTCTGCTCCGCGAGTTCAAGGTTGACGCTAACGTCGGTAAGCCCCAGGTTGCCTACCGCGAGACCGCCGGTCACGACGTCGAGAAGGCTGAGGGCAAGTTCGTCCGTCAGTCCGGCGGTCGCGGTCAGTACGGCCACGCCGTCATCAAGCTCGAGAAGATGGAGGAGGGCTTCGGCTACGAGTTCGTCAACGCTATCGTCGGCGGCGTCGTGCCCAAGGAGTACATCCCGTCCATCGACAAGGGCATCCAGGAGGCCCTGAACACCGGTGTTATCGCCGGCTTCCCGGTCCTCGACGTTAAGGTCACCCTGTTCGACGGTTCTTACCACGAGGTCGACTCCTCCGAGGCCGCCTTCAAGATCGCCGGTTCCATGGCTATCAAGGACGCTCTCAAGAAGTCCGATCCGCAGCTGCTCGAGCCGATCATGGCTGTCGAGGTCGAGACCCCCGAGCAGTACATGGGCGACGTTATGGGCAACCTCTCCGGTCGCCGCGGCAAGATCGAGGGCATGGAGGATCGCAAGAACAGCAAGCTCATCCGTGCCAAGGTGCCGCTGGGCGAGATGTTCGGTTACGCTACCGACCTTCGCTCCCAGACCCAGGGCCGTGCATCCTACACGATGCAGTTCGACTCTTATGAGCCCGCGCCCAAGTCCATCGTGGACGAGGTCATGAGCAAGAACGCCTAAGTTCGAGCTCCCTGTTACGTAATCCGCGAGAACATCTCTCGCACTCTTTGGAGGTTTAAGTTGGCTACCCAGAAGATCCGCATTCGCCTCAAGGGCTATGATCACGAGGTCGTCGATCAGTCCGCGAAGCTCATCGTCGAGACCGCTCAGAAGACCGGTGCTCGCGTTTCCGGTCCTGTCCCCCTGCCCACCGAGCGCAACCTGTACACGGTTATCCGCTCGCCGCACGTGAACAAGGACTCCCGTGAGCAGTTCGAGATGCGCACCCACAAGCGCCTCATCGACATCCTCGACCCCACCTCGGGCACCGTTGATTCGCTCATGCGTCTCGACCTCCCCGCTGGCGTCGACATCGACATCAAGCTCTAAGCGATATCGCTCATAGCTTACAGAGCCCCGCTGCCATTACGGTAGCGGGGCTCTTTTGTTTTGCATGATGGGTTTTGACCGCCTGGTAATGCTGCTGAGTAGGTGGCTGCGGCGCCCTATTCGCCCAAGGGGCGCAGCGACGCCTCCTCAAAATGGAAGGATCGCAAGCCGTCTTCTGTTTCGATGCACGCGCGTCCAAAGGTATCGACGGTTTTAAAGATGCCTCGCGCCTGCTCGTCACCGGCAGGGGAGCGGGCGATAACGTGCTTTCCAATCCAATTGAGGTGAGCGACATATTCGCCGTGGACGGGCGCGAGCGATCCGGTGTTTTCTTCCATGGCGTTGAGGCGTTCTGCCCAGGCATCTACAGCGTCTATAACTGCGTGATAGACCTCATCGAGGAGCATGTCGACAGCAGGAACGTTCTCGTTAAGGTCCGAGAGACCGATTGCCGGCAGGCCGCCATCGGGCACCTCCGTGGGCACATAGTTCACGTTGACGCCGATGCCACAGACCGCAAAGGGGTTGCCTTCGTTATCGCGTGCGGCTTCGACCAGAATGCCGCCGAGCTTGCGTCCTCGCGCGACCAGGTCGTTGGGCCATTTGAGGCCAATCTCGTTTGCAAGACCCTGCTTTTCGAGCGCCTCGAGCACCGCTAGGCCGCTGACGGCGGCAAGGCCAGAGTACTTGGCGGGATCAACACGAGGACGTAGGACAATCGAGAGTAACAGATTGCCGGCGGTTGAATCCCACTTGTGGCCGCGTCGGCCGCGTCCTGCTGTCTGAGTCCGGGCGGCAAGTCCTGTGCCGTGCGGCGCTCCCTGTTTTCCTGCTTCGAGCAGGTCATCGTTGGTCGATCCGGTTACGTCGACTATCGTTAATTTGGCATCCATAACGGCTGCTACCTCCTTAATGAATAAGTGAATAACGCAATGGTGTCGAGAGATAGACACAATGTGAAGCCTGTGTCGCATTTGGGCAATTTAATGTTAACACGTCAACAACGACTGAAATGCGCTATCCTCTCATGGTCGATGTAAACACGTCAACAACTCAAAGGAGGTTAGTGATGGGTTTCACGATTCTTGGAACGGGCTCGGCGCTTCCTAAGCGCAGTGTTTCCAATGACGAGCTGTCCGAGTTCCTCGATACCTCGGATGAGTGGATTTTTACCCGCACAGGTATCAAGAGCCGCCACGTCTGCACCACCGAGTCACTTGATGACCTTGCCGTAGCGGCGAGCGAGCGGGCACTCCAGGTGTCCGGAATCGACGCGAGCCAGTTGGATTTGATCGTCTGCTCGACGACGACGGGTGACCATCTTGTTCCCGCTGAGGCGTGTGCCGTTGCTGAGCGACTAGGCGCGACGTGCCCTGCCTTCGATGTCTCGGCGGCCTGCGCCGGCTTCGTATTTGCGCTCGATGTTGCCGAGGGCTATATCGCCCGAGGACGAGCCAAGCATGTGCTTGTCGTTGCCGCCGAGCAGATGACGCGCGCGCTCGACTGGACCGACCGCGCCACCTGCGTGCTCTTTGGCGATGGGGCAGGCGCCGCGGTGATTGAGGCCGGGGGAGACAGCCCCCTTGCCGTTGAGCTTTCGACGGCGTCCGACGTCGAGACGTTGCGCGTTCCCGGACTGGTCGGCACCTCGCCGTTTAAGGCCTCCGTAGATAGCGAGAGCGTGCTGTCCATGAATGGCCGCCGTGTGTTCAAGTTCGGCGTCAACGCCATCTGTGACACGGTTCATAAGCTTGCGAGCGATGCGGGCATTTCGGTCGAAGACATCGACCATTTTGTATTCCATCAGGCTAACGAACGAATCCTGAGCCAGGCAGTCAAGCGCCTCGGCGTGCCAGGCGAGCGCGTGGTTCGAACGCTGCGCGAGACCGGCAATATTTCGAGCGCCTGTATTCCCTTTGCGCTTGATCGGCTGGCGCGCACCAACGCACTGAATGCGGGCGACACCATCGCCCTCGT
This sequence comes from uncultured Collinsella sp., assembly GCA_902496375.1. Lineage (GTDB taxonomy): Bacteria > Actinomycetota > Coriobacteriia > Coriobacteriales > Coriobacteriaceae > Collinsella. The sequence continues at coordinate 1,873 of CABVAS010000054.1, read as the reverse complement.
TGGATTTGGCGCCGGTCTGGATATAGGTGGCTATCTACTTCGTTGGAAGTAGTCGCACATAGGAAATAAAACGCCCCTAGGGCACAAACAAAGGAGAACTACCATGGCAGATCAGAAGACCTTCGAGCGCGTTTGCGACGTTATCCGCGAGACCGCCGGTCTTGACGACGTCGAGATGAAGCCCGAGTCCACGCTCGAGGAGATTGGTCTCGACAGTCTGGGCACCGTCGAGATCCTCGTCGCCGTTGAGGACGAGTTTGGCATCCAGCTCGATACCGAGGAGAACCCCAAGACGGTCGGCGAGTTCGCCGATACGGTCGAGGCGGCATTGGAGAAGTAGAGATGCTCAAGACTCCTCTCTGCGATCTGCTCGGCATCGAAAAGCCCGTGTTCCAGGGCGGTATGGCCTGGATCGCCGACGCCTCGCTGGCGTCCGCAGTGTCCGAGGCGGGCGGCTTAGGGATTATCGCGGCCATGAACGCCGACGCCAACTGGCTGCGCGACCAGATTCATGAGCTGCGCGCCAGGACGGATAAGCCCTTTGGCGTCAACGTCATGCTCATGAGCCCGTTTGCCGACGAGGTCGCGCGGGTCGTGATTGACGAGCGGGTGCCGGTCGTCGTGACGGGTGCCGGCAATCCCACCAAGTACATGAAGGCGTGGAACGAGGCGGGCATCAAGGTCATCCCGGTCGTTGCCTCGGTGGCGCTGGCGCGCCTCGTGGCGCGTCGTGGAGCCACTGCCGTGGTTGCCGAGGGTACCGAATCAGGCGGCCATATTGGCGAGACCTCGACGATGGCACTGGTGCCGCAGGTTGTCGATGCGGTCGATATTCCCGTGGTTGCGGCTGGCGGTATCGCTGATGGCCGCGGCGTGGCGGCCGCCTTTATGCTGGGCGCCGCCGGCGTGCAGGTGGGTACGCGCTTTCTGATCGCAGATGAGTGCACCGTATCGGAGCAGTACAAGGAGATGGTCCTGAAGGCCAACGACACCTCGACGCGTGCGACCGGCCGCTCGACGGGACACCCGGTGCGTGCCCTCAAGAGCCCCTTCACCAACGCCTACGCCAAGAGCGAGGCGGCGGGCGTAAGCGTCGAGGAGCTCGGGGCCATGGGCACGGGCGCCCTTCGCAAGGCCGCCAAGGACGGCAATTACGAAGAGGGCTCGTTTTTGTGTGGACAGATTGCCGGCATGGTCAACGAGCGCCAAAGCGCACGTGAAATCGTTGACGACCTGGTCGATGGCGCCGAGCACGTCCTGAAGGGTGCGTGCGCATGGGTGGCGTAGCGTTTCTGTTTGCCGGCCAGGGCGCCCAGCACCCCGCGATGGGCGTCGACCTGATCGAGGCATCGCCGGCGGCCGCCGAGGTGTTCGCCATTGCCGACGAGGTGCGCCCGGGGACCAGTGAGCAGTGCCGAAGCGCCTCCAAGGAGGAGCTCTCGCAGACCGAGAACACGCAGCCGTGCGTGTTCGTTCACGATCTGGCAGCGGCTGCCGCCCTGCGTGAGCGCGGCGTGGTACCTGCCGCCTGTGCGGGTTTTTCGCTTGGCGAGGTCGCCGCGCTCACCTTTGCGGGGGCGTTCGATACGCGAGCGGGCTTTGAGCTCGTGTGCGAGCGCGCGGCGCTGATGGCCGCGGCTGCCGAGCGCCATCCGGGCGGCATGCGCGCCGTCATCAAGCTCGATGCGGCGCAAGTCGAGAACCTGGCAAAACAGGCCGGCGAGGACTGCTGGCCGGTCAACTACAACAGTCCGCAGCAGACGGTTGTTGCCGGACCGCCCGAGGCGCTGCAGGAGCTCGACGTCCTAGTAAAAGAGGCTGGCGGCCGCGCTATGAAAGTCGCGGTGTCGGGCGCATTTCATAGCCCCTATAT
>CABVAS010000053.1 GCA_902496375.1 uncultured Collinsella sp. | reverse complement strand
CCGATCTATAGATTAGGGATACGAGCGCCCCTAGGCGACGCCGCTGGAGCCGAAGCCTCCGTTGCCTCGGTCGGTTTCGTCTAGTTCTTCTACTTCTATGAGGTTAACCGTGGGGACTTCTTGGATGACGAGTTGGGCTATGCGGTCGCCTTTGTTGATTTGGATGTTGTTGGAGGGATCCAGGTTAATGAGGATAACCTTGAGTTCTCCTCGGTAGTGGGCGTCGATGAGGCCCGGCGTATTGACTATAGACAGGCCCTGCTTGATGGCCAAACCGCTTCGGGGCTGGACGAAGCCGGCGTAGCCATCGGGCAGGGCGATGGCCAGCCCAGTAGAGACCAGACGGCGTTCGAAGGGCTTCAGAACGCAGTCCTCGTTGGAGCGCAGATCCAAGCCGGCATCGGTGGGATGGGCGTATTTGGGAAGCTCGACGGTGGGGTCGAGACGCTTTATGTTGACGGTAATGTTGGACATGGAATCACCTTAGCTTGTCGAGCTCTTGCAGAAACTCATCGACGTCTTTGAAATCGCGGTAGACCGAGGCAAAGCGGATGTACGCCACCTTGTCGATCTTGGCCAAGCGCTTGAGCACCATGTCACCCAACTCATGGGACGTGACAGCCGTCAGCGTGCGAGAGCGCAGCTCGACCTCGATGTCGTCGATAATCTCATTAAGCTTCTTAGTGTCGATATCACGCTTGATGGTGGCACGCATCAAGCCAACGAGCAGCTTATTACGATCGAACCGCTGCTTGGTTCCGTCTGACTTAATGACCTCGATTGGGTCTTCGCACCGCTCGAACGTTGTAAAGCGGTAGTTACACGAGCAACATTCGCGACGACGCTTAATGGTGTTATTAGACTCCTGCATACGGGAATCAACGACGCGGGTATGTGCCTTGCCGCATTTGGGACAGCGCATGGTACCTCCTCTTAAACGATAACAAGGGTACCATGCGCAGCGCGATAATGATTACGAACGAGCAGGAACCTTAAGATGCGCACCGGCGGCGAGCGAACCATGCTCCAGATGATTGACGTTACGGATCATGTCGGAAGTCTCTTGCGTGGAAAGGCCTTCGATTGGATATTCCTCGGCAAGCGACCAAAGAGAATCGCCAGGCTGAACGCGAATGGCCTCGTAGGTAACGTTGGATACCGACTCGGCATATGCGGCGTGACGAGCGCTGAAGATCGAGGTGGCAAGTACAAAGAAGAGCGTGAGCGCAACGGCTAGGGCGACAATCGTCGAAGCCTTTAGGGCAACGGGGGCCGAAGTCGTGGCGACGCACTGGCTGCGGACGGGCCTGCCAGGCAGTGTTTGGAAACCAGATCGGCCGCCTTTAACAACCGTGAAAGCCGGCGCCGCAGGCGTCTCGAGCTTAAGGGCGAGGTTTCCCTGGACCATATCCGTTGCGTTCATCATGTTCTCCTCTCGCGTGTTTTGCTGAGAACAGTTTTATCAAGCCGCGCGGACAAAAATGTCTAGCGCGAGAACGAATGTTCGGTTATTATTATCTTCGAACAGTTGTTCCTGTCAAGCAATAATCGAACATTTGTTTGACATTGGCAGAGAGGATCCCCTGATGGCTCGCAAAATTACCAAGCGTCAGCAGCAGATTTACGACTTCATCAAGGAATATCAGCAGGAGAAGGGCTATCCGCCCAGTGTGCGCGAGATGGCATCGGCCGTAGGCCTCTCCTCCCCCAGCACGGTGCATGCTCATCTCTCTGCCCTGGAGGCTCGAGGGCTGCTCAAGCGCGATGCCACCAAGCCTCGCGCCCTAGAGCTTTTTGATGAGGACGGATCCTCCGTCTCGATTTCCAAATCCGATGAACCCACAGCGCCCCGCGGAACGGTCTCACTGCCGCTCGTCGGTCGCGTCGCGGCTGGGATTCCCATTCTGGCCGAGCAAAATATCGAGGACACCTTTACCATCCCGACCGAAATCGCCACAGACCAGGGCTCCTTTATCCTTGAAGTGCACGGCAACTCAATGATCAATGTCGGCATCTACAACGGTGACTACATTATCGTTCGCGAGCAAAAGAGCGCCATGAACGGCGAAATCGTCGTGGCCATGATCGATGGCTCGGCGACCGTCAAGACGTTCTACAAGGAGCAGGGGCGCGTGCGCCTGCAGCCTGAGAACGACACCATGGAGCCCATCTATGCGACGAACCCCGTTATTTTGGGTAAGGTTGTCGGATTAATGCGCCGGTTCTCGTAATGCAAAAACGCATCACCATATTTGATACCATCCGCGGGTTTACGATGCTATCGATGGCAGGTTTTCACGCCTGCTACGATTTGGCCTACCTATATGGATGGGATATGCCATGGTTTACCGAAACGGTTTTCCAGGATATCTGGCGCGCTAGTATCAGCTGGGTATTTTTGTTTATCGCCGGTTGGATGTGCACGCTCTCGCGCAATAACGTTAAGCGCGCCCTCAAATACGCGGCCGCAGCTTTGGTCGTATGGATTGCAACTACACTAGTATCATCGACGATTCGGTAAACTTTGGCATCATTTATTGCATGGCGGCGTGCACCGCGGTGGTTGCACTCACCCGTCCGTTACTCCAAAAATTACCGGGCACGTGGGGCATCGCAGTATGCCTTGTTCTTTTTACCCTAACCTGGGGCATTCCAAAGGCGGTCTACCCACTCCCCTACCTGGCATGGCTTGGATTCCCGGGCCCGGATTTTGTTTCGGGAGACTACTATCCGCTCATTCCATTTGTCTTTATGTACCTTACCGGCTTCTTTACTGCCCAGGCAGCACAAGCATCAAGCCACGAAGCGCCGGCATGGGCATACGCCAATCCCATCCCGGCGCTCGCAGTCCTCGGTCGGCATGCCTTACCGTTCTACCTACTCCATCAGCCTGTCATTCTAGGCGTGCTAGAGCTCGTTTACTCCGTACGATAGCGCTCAAGACGCGGCGCGATTCGGGCCGGCATCTTTGCCACAATGCGAACGCCGTCCTCTAGATATTCCTCATGCAGAAGGGTTCCCTGCTCATGCACCAGCGTAATGAGGGCGCCCTCGCGATACGGGATATCAGCGGAGAGCAACACATCGGTGGCAGCCGCCTCACGAGCAATTCGGTCGACGAGATCGTCGAGCCCCTCGCCTGTCTGGGCCGAGAACAACACGGCCTCGGGATAGCGACGACGGAAACTCAATCGATCGACGCTATCGAGTAGGTCGATTTTATTGAACACCGTAAGCGTCAAACGCTCGCCGGCACCGATCTCGTCAAGAACGCGATCGACTGCCTCGAGCTGGCGCTCGTAGTCCTCGTCGGAGGCATCCACAACTTTAAGGATCAGGTCGGCACCAAGGACCTCAGACAGCGTGGACTTAAAGGCATCAACGAGACCATGCGGTAGCTTTTGAATAAAGCCAACGGTATCGGTAATGGTCATACCACGACCACCGGGTAAGCGATACGAGCGCGTCGTCGGATCGAGCGTGGCAAACAATTTGTCCTGTGAAAACACCGTAGACCCAGTCAGGCGATTGAGCAACGTCGACTTACCGGCATTGGTATAACCGGCTAAGGCAACACGAAACGCCGGCGACTCGATACGACTCTTTGACTGGACATCGCGGCGCTGTTCAACCTGCTTAAGCTCGCGACGAAGCGCGGCAATCTTGTTGCGAATCAAACGTCGGTCAACCTCGAGCTGGCTTTCGCCCTGGCCAAAGCGCGAACCAATGCCACCGCGTGTCTGCTCTTTAGCAAGATGGCTCCACATACCGCGCAAGCGAGGCAACAGATACTGCAATTGGGCTAGCTGCACCTGCAGGCGGCCCTCACGGGTCTGAGCGTGCAGGCCAAAGATATCGAGAATCAACGCCGTGCGGTCGATAATCTTAACCGGTTCGCCCACGGCTTTCTCAAGATAAGACTGCTGCGAGGGCGTTAAATCGTCGTCGAAGATAACAACATCGACATCCATACGATGCACGAGCCCGCAAAGCTCCTCAACCTTACCGGAGCCGATAAACGATTTTGGATATGGCTTAACCAGACGCTGTGACAAACGCGCCACGCACTGGGCGCCAGCCGTATGGGCCAGGCGCTCAAGCTCGTCAAGCGAACGATCGAGCGGCCAGGCGTTATCGCGCCACTCAACTCCGACAAGAACGGCACGTTCGGGCTCAGGCGCCGTGGGAACGAGGGGAAACCGAGCCATTAGGCCGCCTCGATACGGTGAAGGATGTCATCAACGACCTCATCGATCGTAAACTCGTCCATATCGAACCACACGATGCGGTCATCGCGTTTAAACCACGAAAGCTGACGCTTGGCATAGCGACGCGAACGAATCTTGATGAGTTCGCGAGCCTCATCCATAGAAATCACGCCGTTAAAGGCATCGATAATCTCTTTATAGCCAATCGCCTGCATCGAAGTCAGGGCATCTCCCAGCCCCTTGTCCATAAGACCACGAACCTCATCAACAAGACCCTGCTCAAACATCAGATCGACGCGAAGGTTAATGCGCTCGTAAAGCGCCTCGCGATTACGCATCAATCCAAACCACAGAGCGTGATAATGCTCGCGCGGAACACTAAACTGCAACTTTTGCTGCGCGTAGGACACGCCATCATCGTGCATTTCCAGCGCGCGAATCACGCGACGAACATTATGGGGGTGGATGACCGCGGCGGACTCGGGGTCACGCTCGGCAAGCAGCGCGTGCAGCGCTTCCTCGCCAATGCGCTCGGCAAGCTCCTGATACCCCGCGCGGCGATCGTCCTCAAGTTCGCCCGAGGGAAAATCCATCTCATCCAGGGCCGCCTTGAGATACAAGCCCGTACCCCCGCAAAACACCGGTAGGCGGCCCTCGCCCAGCAAGCGCTCAACATGTACACGAGCGTCTGCCTGATACAACGCTGCAGAATATGCAACGCCCGGTTCAACAATATCGACCAGGCGTAGAGGCGCCGCGCATTCCTCTGGTGCCATCTTGGCAGTGCCGATATCCATGCCTCGATAGATTTGCATCGCGTCACACGACAGCACTTCGGACGAAAGACGAGCCGCTAAACGATCTGCGACATCACTTTTACCAACCGCGGTCGGACCGACAATCGCAACGGCAGAAAGGCTTGCCCCGTGAGAAATCATTAGCGCGGCTCGCCCACAACGGATCCGGACAGATACCACGTCTTGGCAACATCGATGTCAACATCGACAATCTTGCCAATCAACTGATCGATGCTGTAGCCCTCGGGAATCGGTGCATGAACGGTCTGATTCTTAGGACTCTTGCCCAGCAGCACCGCGTCATTCTTTTTGCTCGTACCCTCAATAAGCGCCGGCACGACGGTGTGAAGCTCACCCTGGTTATACTCGTGCGCAGTGGTCTCGATAACCTTCACCAGACGGTTGAAGCGCTCAAGAATCACCTCATGCGGCGTGGGATCGTCAATCTCGGCGGCCGGAGTACCGGCGCGCCTGGAGTAGATAAACGTATAGGCCTGAGCATAACGGACCGTCTCGGCGAGCGAGAGCGTCTGCTCAAAGTCTTCCTCGGTCTCGCCGGGGAAACCCACGATGATATCGGTCGAAAGCGCGATATCGGGCATGCGATTGCGGATGCGATCGACCAGGCCCAGATAATCCTCGCGCGTATAGCGACGATTCATCTCTTTAAGGATGCGAGTTGAGCCCGACTGAACTGCCAAGTGCAGCTGCGGCATGACGGCAGGCGTCTCAGCCATAGCGTCGATAGTCTCGGGCAGCAGGTCTTTGGGGTGCGAGGAAGTAAAGAAGATACGCTCTACACCCGTATCGCCCACGGCACGCAGCAAATCGGCAAAACGAGGCTTGCCAAACAGATCGCGACCATATGAGTTAACGTTTTGGCCCAGCAGTGTGATCTCGCGCACGCCCTGGCGCACCAGACCGGTAACCTCGTCGACAATCTCCTCGAAGGGGCGGCTCTTTTCGCGACCGCGCACGTACGGCACGATGCAATAGGTGCAGAAATTATTGCAGCCCGTCATGATGGGCACCCAGGCGTGATACTGGGTCTCGCGATGCCACGGCATGCTCATGGCATCCGTATCCTCATGCTCATTGGTGCGGATATGACGCTTACCATCAAGGAACGCCTCGGCAATGAGCTCGGCCACATGTGCGATGGAATGCGTGCCAAAGATGACATTGACGTTATCGACGTTGGTGAGCAGGCCCTCTCCATCACGCTGCGCGATGCAGCCGCCCACGGCAACCACACGCTTGCCCGAAGGCGAAGGCGGCAGGCTTTTGCAGGAATTGCACTGACCGTACAGGCGAGTATCGGCGGCCTCACGCACACAGCATGTCATGAAGACAACGATATCGGCATGCTCGGGATCGAGCGCCATGAGGCAACCATACGAATCGAGCAGACCGCTCACGCGCTCGGAATCGTGCTGATTCATCTGGCAGCCAAAGGTGCGGATAAAGTAGGTTTTACCGGCAAGAATATCGCGTACGGAACGCTGGTCCATGTGCATAAGTCCTAACGATGGGGAGCAAAACGAGGCAATCAGAAGCTATGCCACAGGCTTAACATCATCCATGACGACGTTATCCATAGCAGCTCGATTGATCTGGTGAACGTAGATAGAAAGGCGGATGGCCGTGCGCGACTCCCCGTTAATGAGGATGTCGGAGAACACGGGCGCGCAGGAAATATCAAACCCAGTTGGAATCAAAAAACCGCGCGCGATAGCCACGGCCTTTATGGCCTGGTTGACCGCACCGGCGCCGACACACTGAATGTTGACGGGCACACCATCCTTGACCATGCCGGCGATGGCGCCGGCAACGGACGCGGGCGATGATTTGCTTGATACCTTCAGGCAATCCATGAAGAAACTCCTGCGTTTAAAAGTACGTTTTAACTGCAATAACTTTATCGTACCGAGTGGACTCGGTAAAGGCACTATTCCTCTTTGGCAAGATCGAAGGTCACGGTGATTCGATCACGCGAAACGCGAATCTTTGGGTCGCCGCAAAGGTTGAGATAGTACCGGGCGGCAAGATCATTAAAGTCGCGCTCCACAGCACGCGAAAACTGTGCCATGTCATCCTTGGCAATACGTAGCCCGCGACGATCCTTCGCGAGATCGACAGGAGCCGGCGCATGCGAGGACGAATCACGCTCGCGCAGCAGACGCGCGGTCACACCGCGAACGGGCTTAATCTGCCCTGCCAAAATGCGATGTGCCGTGCGCTCGGACATCTCAAGACCCAAACCCGAGCAGATACGGATAAAGTCCTCGGCATCAGAGGCAAGGCCTAAACGATCGACAACCGGAAGCTCGCTCTCGTCGTCAATGAACAGGAGACGAGACGTATCGAGCCGACTTGACGCCTGAGCATAAAGGGTCGCGGCAATCTCAGACGGAGAACCAAGATAAACATCGCAACCACGCAACTCCTCGAGCGCAAACTCACAGGCAGCGCGAATAATATTATGCGGGCCGCGAGCACAGACATAACGTCCGTCCTCATCCTTGACGGCCTGGGGCCAGCTGGACTGATCGGCACGCTCACTAAGGCGGTCGGTCGCAACGCTCACCTTAAAGGCTGAACCAAGATCGACGCCGGACGTGACCACACGGGCCTCGTCGGTGTTCTGCTTGATCGAAAACAATGCCATGCCACGACCGTGAACGCCCCAACGGTCCATCTTCATGCTCTCGAGCTTTGAGGTAACGCGAGCATCGAAAATTCGCTCTTGCATATCCTGCGGAACACCCGAGCCGTTATCCAGAAAGACAAGCGTGCGGACGCCATCTTCCTTGGTCGTGGCGAGATAGACCTTGTCGGCGCCGGCATCGCGAGCATTACGGAGCATTTCGATGACGATATCCTCGACATGCTGAATGTCGTGCTTTGCCTGGCGCCGCTCGGCCTCCGAAACGCGGAGGCGGACATACCCCTCGCCAAGGTTCTCCTCGACGCGAAGGTTGCCCTCCCCCGACATCGACGCGATAAATGAGATGAGCTCGTTCGCGTCGCTCATGTTATTTAGCGATATCGACAGCGCGGCTCTCGCGAATCACGACGACGCGCACCTGACCGGGATACTCCATCTCTTCCTCGATCTGATGGGCGATATCGTGAGCCAGGACCGTGGACTGGGCATCGGAGATCTTGTCCGGCTGAACCATGACGTGGACCTCGCGACCAGCCTGCATGGCATAGGTACGCTCGACGCCGTCATGGGCGTTGGCGATCTCCTCAAGCTTCTCAAGACGCTTGATATAGTTCTCGGCAGACTCGCGACGGGCACCGGGGCGAGAGGCAGAGACAGCATCGGCGGCCTGAACCAGGACATCGAGCACCGTGTTGGGGTCGACGTCGGCATGGTGAGCCTCGATAGCGTGGACGATAACGGGCTTCTCGCCATAACGGCGGGCAAGCTCGGCGCCGATGACGGCATGCGGGCCCTCGACGTCATGGTCGATTGCCTTGCCCAGGTCGTGCAGCAGGCCGGCGCGCTTGGCGGTAACAACGTCCAGGCCAAGCTCGGAAGCCATTACGCCGCACAGGTCAGAGACCTCGAGGGAGTGCTGAAGCACGTTCTGA
>CABVAS010000052.1 GCA_902496375.1 uncultured Collinsella sp. | reverse complement strand
ACGCTTGTAAACCTCATCGCCCGCCTGTACGACGCCACCGAGGGCACCGTGCGCGTGGGCGGCATGGACGTGCGCGACTACGACTTGGACGCCTTGCGCCACCAAGTGGCCATGGTGCTACAGAAAAACGTGCTGTTTAGCGGCACCATCGCCGAGAATCTGCGCTGGGGCGACCCGAACGCCACCGACGAGGAGGTCCGCGAGGCGGCACATCTGGCCTGCGCCGACGAGTTTGTCGACGGCTTCCCCAAGGGCTATGACACCTGGATCGAACAGGGCGGCTCCAATGTCTCGGGCGGTCAGAAGCAGCGCCTGTGCATTGCGCGCGCCCTGCTGCGTCGCCCCAAGATCTTGATCCTGGACGACTCCACCAGCGCCGTCGACACCAAGACCGACGCCAAGATTCGCGCAGGGCTGGCAAGCTATCTGCCCAACACGACCAAGCTCATCATCGCCCAGCGCATCAGCTCCGTACAGGACGCAGACCGCATCATCGTCATGGAGGGCGGCCGTATCGCGCAGATCGGTAACCACGACGAGCTGCTCAAGACGAGCGAGATCTACCGCGAGACCTTCACCTCGCAGAACAAGATGTCTGCCGAGGGCGAAGAGGCCGTCGAAGCCGGCACCGAGGCATCTGCATCGCAAACCCAGACCCAGGAAGGAGGCGAGGCACATGAGTAAGGCCGCTACCGCCGAGCACGCACGCAACCGCAAGGGCGGCACCATGACGCGCCTCATCAAGATGCTCTTTGGCTTCTACCCGGTGCTTTTGCCCCTCGTCGTCGCCGGCGTGGTGCTCTGCGCCGTCATCAACTCCATCGGCACGACGTTTCTCCAGAGCGCGCTGCAGGTCATCAGCGAATCATGGCAGTCGGGCGACTGGACGGCCGCGCAGCCCAAAATTCTGAAGCTTGTGACTACCCTCGGCTGCATCTACGCCGTGGGCGTCGCGTCTTCGCTCTTCTGGAACCGCGCCATGGCCGTCATCACGCAGGGCTCGCTCGAGAAGCTGCGCGAGAAGATGTTCAACCGCATGCAGGACCTGCCGATTCGCTACTTCGACACGCACCAGCGCGGCGACATCATGAGCCACTACACCAACGACATCGACACGCTGCGCCAGATGATCAGCCAGTCGCTGCCCAACCTGCTTATGACGATCATCGTCATCGTCACGGTGTTCTTCATCATGCTGTACTACAGCGTTTGGATGTGCCAGGTCATCATTGCCGGCGTCGCCTTTATGACCTTTATGACCAAGCTCCTCGGATCCAACTCCGCGCGCCTCTTTATTGCGCAGCAGACCGAGCTCGGCGTGGTCGAAGGTCATATCGAGGAGGTCATGAACGGTCAGAAGGTCGTCAAGGCGTTTTGCCACGAGTCCGCCGCCGAGGCCGATTTCGATGAGCGCAACGAGAAGCTCTTCGAGGTCTCGCAGAAGGCCAACATGTACGCCAACATCCTCATGCCCGTCCTTATGAACCTGGGCAACCTGCTCTACGTGCTGGTCGCGTTAGCCGGCGGCATCTTCCTGGCGCTGGGCGTGCCTAACCTGAGCATCTCGGGCATGGCGCTTTCCATCGCCGTCGTGGTACCGTTCCTCAACATGACCAAGCAGTTCTGCGGCCAGATCGGCCAGATCTCGCAGCAGATCAACGCCGTGGTCATGGGCCTTGCCGGCGCCGAGCGCATCTTTGAGCTGCTCGACGAGGAGCCCGAGGCCGACGAGGGCTACGTGACGCTTGTCAACGCGCAGGTCAACCCCGACACTTGGCAGCTCGAGGAGGCCGACCACCACACCGGCATGTGGGCGTGGAAGCATCCGCACCGCGCGACCGGCGAAATTGAGTACGTGCCGCTGCGTGGCGATCTGGTCATGGACAACGTGGACTTTGGCTACACGCCCGACCACGAGGTGTTGCACGGCGTGTCCGTGTTTGCCAAGCCGGGCCAGAAGGTCGCGTTTGTCGGCGCCACCGGTGCCGGCAAGACGACCATCACCAACCTCATCAACCGCTTCTACGACATCGCCGACGGCAAGATCCGCTACGACGGCATCAACGTCAACAAGATCCGCAAGGCCGACCTGCGCCGCTCGCTGGGCGTCGTGCTACAGGACGTGAACCTGTTCACCGGCACTGTGATGGATAACATCCGCTACGGCAACCTGGACGCTACCGACGAGGAGTGCATCGCGGCGGCCAAGCTCGCCGGCGCGGACGACTTTATCACCCGCCTGCCCGACGGCTACGACACCATGCTCACCGGCAACGGCGCCCAGCTGTCGCAGGGCCAGCGCCAGCTGATTTCGATCGCCCGCGCCGCCGTCGCCGATCCGCCGGCAATGATTCTGGACGAGGCCACGTCGAGCATCGATACCCGCACCGAGGCTATCGTGCAGGCCGGCATGGACAAGCTCATGGAAGGCCGCACGACGTTTGTCATCGCGCACCGCCTCTCCACCGTACGCAACTCCGACGCAATCATCTGTCTGGACCACGGCCGCATCATCGAGCGCGGCAACCACGACGAGCTGATCGCCAAGCGCGGGTATTACTACCAGCTCTATACCGGAGCGTTTGAGCTGGAGTAGTTCGGCTCGCCGAGATGGCCGATTTGTCGCTCATTCGTCGGGCATGACCCTAAGGTCAATGCCCTCCTCTTTCGGGGCAAATCGACTCATCTCAACGACCCAAACACAATGCACCGCAACGCATAAGCCCCCGCAGTTCATATGAGCTGTGGGGGCTTTTTTCATGCCAGCCGGAAACCGTATCCCACTTTTCGGGCTCAGAATGGGATGCCGTTTCCCGCTGGGCCCCCTCCGGGAAACGACATCCCATTTCAAGGGCATAAACCGGGATGTGGTTTCCCCTAACGGCACCTTTGGGAAGCCGCATCCCACTCTGTACACACAAAACGGGATGAGCTTTCCCATGGTGATCCAAGACCAGAAGCATGTCCGATAGCGCGGCCAGGTCAAGAACAACAAGGCAAGCGTCACGCCAATTTGGACGAGCGTCTGCTGCAGTTTAAGGCTGCTGGCCCATATGGTAGAGTTAACCACCCATGAATTTCAGCACACTGCGTGCTACCTGTTCTTTTGTCATTTAGGGAAGTGAACTTGTGAATACTTCTGTCGCCAAGAAGGCCAGCCAGGCGGTGCGCCTGCTCATGATGGTGCTCACGGCAGTTCTCATCTTCTTCTTCATCAATGTCATGCTGCTCGTCTCCGATATCCAGGGCACGGCGCGTGTGGTCAACTACGCCGGCCTGGTGCGCGGCACCACGCAGCGAATCGTTAAGCTCGAGGACGCGGGCCAGCCTCAAGATGACCTGCTCAAAGCCGTGGATTCATACATCAACGGCTTGCGTTACGGAAGTGACGACCTCAACCTCGTCCGTCTCGACGACGATGAGTATCAGGCAAAGATGACCGAGCTTGCAAATTATTATGATGAGCTTTGCGCCGAGATTAGCCGCGTGCGCGAAGTCGGCTACGAGAGCACCGACATCATCTCCATGAGCGAGGAGTTCTTTGGCATTTGCGACGATGCTACGCGACTCGCAGAGGACTACTCTCAGGAGAAGGCGTCGGCGCTCAACTATCTCGAGGGCTTGGTGATCATCGACATCGTGGGCTTGGTGGCGACCTTTGCGGTCGAACTTGTTCGCGCGGTGCGCACTGCCGCGCTCAACCGCGAGCTGCAGAGCAAAGTCTATCTCGACGAAGCCACGGGGCTGCCCAACAAGAACAAGTGCGAGGAGATCTTGGGGCAGGAGCAGCCTGTCTCCGCGGAGGAGCCCGTTGCGGTGTGCGTCTTCGACCTTAACAATCTGCATATGGTCAATAACAGCTTCGGCCACGAGAAGGGCGACGAATACATCCGTTCTTTTGCCCAGCAGCTGGGGCGCGTGGCGTCGGAGACCTGCTTTGTGGGCCGCGACGGCGGCGATGAGTTTATCGCGGTGCTGCGGGATGCCGACCGAGCCGCTGTGGAATCCTGTCTCGCTCGGGTTCGTGCGAACGTGAACGAGTATTCCGGGGCTCACCCCGACATGCCTATCAGCTATGCGGTGGGCTACGCGCTTTCCAGTGATTTTGATGAACCGCCTATGATGCGTGAGCTCTTTTCTCAGGCCGACAAAAACATGTACATCGACAAGAACCGTGTAAAGACAGCCGAGGCAGCCGGGCCGCAACGCGAGGACCGCTAAACCCGTAGCAAAGGGTAGCTAATTTGGGACGGGACTCTTTTGGCTATTTGAGAAGTTGTGCCATAGCGTTGACGAATTTTTGGACTTGGAGGGTGGGCTCGAGCGGGTAGTGCAGAAAGACTGGCACCTCGCGGCCGCACAGGAACGGCACGCCCACAAAGGCCGGGTGCACCCCCGACCATGCGCCGCAGGTGAGCACCGCGTCGCCCTTTTCCTCTGCCTCGTTAAAGAGCGCAAAGTCAAAGCTGTCCACGTCGATCACGTCCACGCCGCCGTCGGCCAACAGGTCGATGCGCAGGCTGTCCATGGCGTCGTTGCCGTGGCGGAGCACGCGCAGGCGCATACCCTCCAAGTCGGCAACCGTAATGCGATTCTTGCGCGCCAGCGGGCTCGTGCGCGGCAGGTCGATATAAAACGGCACGTTAACGATGCGGAGCTTTTGGCAGGCGTCACCCCAGCGCGGGGTCGAAAAACTCGACTGCACCACATCGACCTCGCGACCGAGGCTGCGCATGACGGTCTCGCGTTCGTCGTAGAGGTCGCTTACCGGCACGATCTCAAATCGCAGCGACGGTTCCAGATCGTGGATGCCCGACCACATCGACAGCGTTTGGCGCCCTGGGCACATCATCGACACGCCCAGGCGCACGGCACCGCCATCGCCCGCCGCGCGTCGGGCACGGCGCAGCGCGTCCTCGGACTGCCGCATGATCGAGCGCGCGTCGTCCACCAGCAGTGCGCCCGCCGGCGTCACCTTGACGCCCGAGTGCGAGCGTTCGAACAGCGTGATGCCGAACTCGGCCTCGAATCCCGACACCTGCTTGACGAGCGCCGGGGTCGACACGCGCAATTTTGCCGCCGCACGCGAGAAGCTTCCCAGCTCCGCGGCGGCCGATATGGCCTCAAGTCGTCGATCGTACACGTCAATCTCCCGTTTTCGTGCCCGTGGCCACATGGTGCCACAGGGGGTTGTTTTCGCAGGTCACACGTTCAATTAATTGAGAATAAACTGCATCGCACAGTGTAAACCTACGGTTAACGCCATTCTAACAAATATGCAATTCACCTGCGCAAATGCAAAGCATACGATAACCAGCGAAAACCACGTGGGTCGGTTAATGGGAGCGACCCACCGGGAGGCACAAGAAGGGAAGTTCCTATGAGCAATTGGCTTAAGCTCGAGGGCGATGTCTGCGCCGTGACTGGCGCGCTCGGCGGTATGGGCGTCGAGATTTGCCGCGAGTTCGCCCGCAACGGCGCCGACGTCGTCCTGCTCGACCTGGACGAGGAAAAGGTCAAGGCCGCAGCCGCCGACCTCGCTGCCGAGTTTGGCATCCACGCCGAGGGTTACAAGATGAACGCCACCGACGAGACCGAGGTTCAGGCTGCCGTCGACGCCACCATCGCCGACTTCGGCCGCGTCGACGTTCTCGTCAACACCGCTGGCATCCTGCGCTTCGCAGCCATGGAAGACCTGCCGCTGAGCGACTGGGAGCAGGTGCTCAACGTCAATCTCACCGGTTACTTCATCACCTCGCAGCGCTTTGGTCGCGAGATGATCAAGGCCGGCCAGGGCCGCCTGGTGCACATCTCGACCGTCGCCAGCCACTCCCCCGAGACGTTCTCGGGCGTGTACAGCTCCACCAAGGCCGGCGTCAACATGATGTCCAAGATGCTCGCCGCCGAGTGGGGCCCCTACGGCGTCCGCTCCAACTGCGTCGAACCCTGCTTCGTTAAGACCCCGATGTCGGCCAACTTCTACGCCGACCCCGAGGTCGAAAAGAGCCGCAGCCGTCTGATCGCCACGCGCCGCATCGGCGAGGTCAGCGATATCGCCAACGCCGTCATGTTCCTGGCGTCCACGCGCTCGGACTTCACCACCGGCGACGCCATCAAGGTCGACGGCGGCTTCTCCAACATGATGGGCGACCTCACCGCCAAGCCCGGCGGCCGTCGCGCCTATGCCGACAACTACCTTAAGAACAAGGGTGTCGAGCTCTGGTCCGATGAGTCCGGCGTCGCCAAGCCGACCGACCAGTAAACCAACCTGACAGGGAGGCCCCGCGGACACGCCCGCTCCTCCCCCGTATCGATTAGAAAGAGTCAAATGGCTTCCAGCAACTCCAACAAGGGTCGCGCCGTCGTGCTTTCCGCCGCGTGCGTCACCATGTTCTTTATCAGCTCCATCGCGCTGTATTCCGTCGTGAGCAAGAATCTGCTCGCCGTCTACCCCGAGTGGTCGAGCGCCCTTACCTGGGCTTTTCCCGTCTTCCAGACCATCATGGCCGTGACGGGCATCTTCGCCGGCCGCATCTCCGATAAGATCGGCCCGCGCAACGTCGTTATCGCCGCCGCCGTGTGCTACGGCATGGGCTGGTTCATGTCCGGCACCGTCACCGAGCCGTGGCAGTTCTACCTGTGGTTCTCGCTCGTCGCCGCCATCGGCAACGGCCTGGGCTACAACCCCGCGCTCACCACCGGTCAAAAGTGGTTCATCGACAAGAAGGGTCTCGCCTCCGGCATCACCCTGGCCGCTTCGACCGCCGGTCCCGCCGTGCTGTCCCCGGTGCTCGCCTCGCTGCTCATCCCGAGCCTGGGCATCTTTGGCGCCCTTAAGGCGCTCGGCGTCATCTTCTTTGTGATGATCGCCGCCTCCGCCCTATTCCTGAAGGCCCCCGAGGCCGGCTGGCTGCCCGAGGGCTTCGAGGCCCCCAAGGGTGGCGCACATGCCGGCACCTTCGGCGACCTCACCCCGGGCGAGATGGTCAAGACCCCGCGCTTCTGGGTCCTCATCGTCACCTTCGCCTTTGCCGCCACCGCGGGCACCCTGCTCGTGGGCAAGGTTGCCTCCATCGCCGCCGTTCAGCTCTTCGCCGACCCCACGAGCGCCGCGGCCGTCGCCCTCGGCGGTGTGGTGGTCTCCGTCAACACCTGCGCCAACCTGGTTGGCCGTCTGTCCTTTGGCCAGATCATCGACAAGCTCGGCGCCTATAAGTCGCTGCTCATCAGCCTTGTCGTCACCATCGTCGCACTCGTCATCATGTCGATGAGCTTTACGCAGGCCATGTTCTTTGTTGCGCTCGCCCTGCTCGGCTTTAGCTTTGGCGCCCTGCTCGTCATCTACCCGCCGCTCACCGGTGGCGCCTTTGGCACCAGCAACATCGGTGTCAACTACGGCATCATGTTTTTGGGCTATGCCGCTTCCACCTGGATCAGCCAGCCCATCACCGCCGTGCTGTATCACGCCGAGGCCGGCAGCGCCGCCTACCAGCAGTCCTTCTACGGCGCCATTGTGATCGCCGCCATCGCCGTCGTGCTCACCGTCTACATGATGGTCTCCGACAGCAAGAAGAAGTCTGCCTAGTTTTACCGATGCGACAAAGGGACGGCCCCTTTGTCGCATTCCACCGGTCACCAGTATTAAGGAGTCGAAATGTCTGAGCTCAACCCCGTCCGCATTGCCGTTATCGGCGCCGGCGCCATGGGCCGCAACCACATCCGCTTTGTCACCGAGGAGCCCGAGGCCGAGCTCGTCGCCATCGCCGACGCCTTTGAGGGCGCCCGCGCCACGGCTGAGGCCGCCGGCGTGTCGTTCTTCACCGATCCCGCCCAGATGATGGACGAGGTTAAGCCCGAGGCCGTCATCATCGCCACGCCCAACGACCTGCACCTGGGCGTTGCCCGCGAGGCTGTGAAGCGCAATATCGTGCCGCTGGTCGAAAAGCCGATCTCCAACGACCTGGAGGATGCCCAGGCTTTCGCTGCCGAAGCCGAGACCGCCGGCGTGCCCGTGCTCGTGGGTCAGCACCGTCGCCACAACCCCTTCGTCAACAAGGCCAAGGAGATCATCGAGTCCGGCGAGCTGGGCAAGCTCACCGTGTCGAGCTTCCACTACATGATCTATAAGAATGACGAGTACTTCGATGTCGAATGGCGCCGCAAGAAGGGTGCCGGCCCGATCCTGGTCAACCTGGTGCACGACGTCGACCTGCTCCGCTACCTGCTGGGCGAGCCCGTTGCCGTCCAGGGTATGCAGTCCAGCGCCGCCCGCGGTTTTGAGACCGAGGACTCCGCCGTGGTCAACGTCCGTTTTGCCGATGGCGCGCTCGCAAGCATGACCATCTCCGACGCCACCGCCAGCCCCTGGAACTGGGAGGCAACCGCTCGCGAGGACCCGCAGTACCGCCCCTTCGACGCCGACGCCTACTTTATCGGCGGCACTAAGGGCGCCCTGTCGCTGCCCCGCCTGCACCAGTTCTCCTACGACGGCGCCTCCAACTGGCACAAGCCGCTGCAGATGGAGATTCCGGCCGTCGACCCGGCACTGCCGCACAAGATGCAGCTCAAGCACTTTGTGAAGGTTGTCCGCCGCGAGGTCGAGCCCGTCGTGACCCCCGCCGATAACGTCAAGACGCTCACGCTTCTCAACGCCGTCAAGGAGGCCGCCGAGACCGGCCAGCTCGTCGAGCTGTAATGCCTTAAGAGCGGCCGCGGCAGAAACCCCATGCCGAACCCTTCGGTCCGCCACCAACAAGCCCCTCTTCTTTGCCCCGCGAGCAGCCTCCTGTCCGCGGGGCATTTTGCTACCTTGCCGACGATTTTTCTGGGGCGGGGGCTATTTTGCACCTCGGCTTGATCCGTTCGCCACGAAACGCGCCTATCTACTACGTTTA
>CABVAS010000051.1 GCA_902496375.1 uncultured Collinsella sp. | reverse complement strand
GGGTGGATCGCGCTGCCGCTCGCCATGCTCCTGTGCGCTGTCCTCGGCGCGTGCGTCGCGCGCAAGATCGAGGGGTAGCCATGGATGACCTCGGGCAGCTCTTCCGGCTCTTCGAGATAGGGCACATGGACCGCCGCGAACTCGAACTCCTCGTGGCCAATCTTGACGCCGAGGATCGAAGGAGGGCGGTGAGCCTTAGCGACATGGGGGCATGGGCCACGGCGGCGGCGGAGGTCGGCAACGTCGATCGCCTTCTCGCCGGCTCACCCAAACCGGGCGCGCGGGGCGGGGCCGTCGGAGGTCGAAAGCGCACGGTGACGATCGACTGGGACAGCTACGAGAGAAGCAAGGCCTACCTCTTGAAGGTAAGCAGGGAGGATTCGGCTCGCGATGAGCTGCAAGAGGCAGCGAGAGCCCGTCTGAGGCACTTTGAGAAACGGGACGGCTACTTATACCGGACCGCAGGAAAAACGTCGCTGGAGCGGTACTGCGAGCTTCTGGAACGTCGCGGGTAGATTCGCGGCCCCAACGAACTGCAATACTTTCTATTGTTCATATTACACCCCTCAATCCCGAGAGATGTGATGAGACGTGACTGTTATACTTCTATTGTTCATATTACACCCCTCAATCCTTATGAAGGGTTTGGGGTGAGGGGCTACCTCTCTTTGATTTGGAGGTTTTTTCTTGTCTTCTGGCCGCGTTGTTCCCGACCGTCCGACCGTTCGGGTTAACCCTCTTGAGATTCGGTCTTCGTCGCTTCCCGATGAGCAGAAGGAAGCGCTCCTTGCCTTCTGGAGCGAGCAGCAGCTCGCGGACGAGAGGGAGCGTCAGGAGAGGGAGCTTGCCTACCAATCCGAGCAGGCCCGGATTGTTTCGGAACAGCCGGGGTGGTGCGAGATTCGCGCCGATTGGCTTGACCACGCCCGAAACGTGCGCGACATGCAAGAATGGGATGTGGAGCGTTCGGCTAGGACGTATGTTTACGATCCGGAGGGCAGGGAGTACGACCTTCTCTCGCTGCCAAATGACGTTCCGACAATCCATCAGTTCTATCGAGATCTCTACGGCACCGAGGTTTCCGCCCTCCAGTTCGAGGCCTGCCCCATCCTCGTCAACCATCGCGATCGGAAGCACCCGTATCAGGTCTACGACGATTACTCGACGTTTATGGAGGCCGTCGAGAAGGAGACGTCGTTCATCTACCTCGGGAAGTTCTGGGAGCCGACCCGCAAGGACGGACTCAGGTACCCGGTCTCGAAGAAGAACGCCATGACGCACATCAGCGGCGTGTGCGTTGATATCGACCGCGTAGAGGACGAAAAGGGCCAGCACTTCCAGGCGAGCTGGGTGATGGAAAGCCTCTTCGAGTTTCTTGAGGCAAACGAGGAGGTCGCGCCTAACTACCTCATGCTCTCGGGCACGGGAATCCAGCTCTGGTACGTGTTCGGCGAGCCTATACCCCTGCTGTCGAAATCGGCACCGAGGAGGGCGAAATACGACTCGTTTATCAAGCGCCTTTACGCTTACTTCGACGAGAGGCTTCCGAGGAACAGGTTCAAGGTCGATAAGGCCTGCGCCGCCTACAACCACGCTTTTCGCGCTCCCGGTTCCCCCACTAAGAACGGATACCCGACGCGGCTCTTCGTCAGAGGCGGAGTTGACCGTGTCCCGTCCGACCCAATCGCCATATCCGATTACATCGGAGGCGACCTGAAGCCCCATGACGTCGGGGAGTGGGATCCGGTGGGGCTTGTCGCCGTTAACGGCGACAAGGGCAGCGGCAATTCTCCCGCAAGCGAAAAGCAGCTCGCCTACATACGCAAGCTGCACGACATGGGGTGCATCGATGACGAGACGTTCGACGCTGCCGAGGACATGAGCATCGCCGACGCCGACGCGGCGATCAAGCGCGGGGAGAGTTCCTTTGTTCGCGGCATTCACTGGCGGGAGACGGGTGGCTACGTCACGACCAGCCATGGGCATACGATAAGGCTCAGGCCCCGTCACCGACCCCTGTATGACAACGTGCTCAGGAGGATTTACGAAGAGACCAAGCCCGGATCTCGGTACATGGCCATGTTCGTTCTCGCCGGCTACGCGTACAACTGCAACGTCTCGAAAGCCGCGCTCAGACATGACCTCGAAGTGTTGATGAACAGCGAGTGGGGTCGTCGGCCATCGCCGACCGATGGGAAACCCATCAATTCAAAGGACATCAGCTCGGCGATGAAGGGCTACAACCCAATCGGGTGCCTGAGGCCCACGGCGGTGGCGGAGGAGCTGCTGGGGTGGTCGTTCGGTCCGTCAGCGAAACGCAACGGCAGGAAGCGTATCGAGCATTTGCAGACTGATCCGAAAAGCTACTGCGTTTACATGCGAAATCTGCACTATGAAGACCAGGCAGCCGAGAAAAAGAAGATCCTTGCTGATTTTCTTGCGGCAAACCCTATGGCGTCAAAGCGCTGGGCGGCGAAGGAGCTGCACATGTCTCCGCCAACCGTCCAGAAGTATTGGGCCAGCGCTTGCGAGTCTGTCGGCATCAAGGACGTCAGAACCGGAAACCATTCACCGATCTACTGAGCGTATGAGCCGGTCAATGTGGTATACATATGCATGTTATACATATGTATACATATGGAGGACATCGTGATAGTCCCGGTTCTGAACATCAAGGGCGGCGTCGGCAAGACGACCACCGCCATAGCCCTCGCGACCGCAGCCGTGAGGGCCGGACACGAGGCGAAGGTGCTTGACGCCGACGAGCAGGGGAGCGCGACGCTGTGGGCGGACACGGCGGAGCAGGCTGGTGAGCCACTGCCGTTCCCCGTCGACCCGATAAACGCGACGCGGATAAAGGCGCTCAAGCCTGATGCCGACACGTGGTGTTTCATCGACTGCGCGCCGTCCGGCAAGGCGCTCGACGCGGCCAAGGAGAAGGCGGACTTCCTCGTGATACCGACCACCCCGGCAGGCCTCGACATGCAGCAGACGTGGGTGACCGCCGAGAACCTCGGCGAGTCGGGCAAGCCCTACGCCGTGCTCCTCACGCGCACCCGCCCGCACACGCTCGCTCTCGCGGCGGTGGAGTCGGAGATGGCCGAGCGCGATGCATCGTACTTCGAGGCGCAAATTCCGCTGCGAGAGGACATCAAGAACTACTTCGGGCACGCTTTCGGTAAGGACCTCTACGGGTACGAGGACGTGTTCAAGGAGATCGAGGAGGCGCTTTCCTGATGGCCGTGCAGAAGAAGCCGAAGCCGATAATCTCCCCGCAGCGCTCAAACGCCGGGCCGAAGCTCATGGACAACCAGGACACCAAGAACAAGGGTGATGGCGCCAGGACGCCGAAGAGGCCAACGACCATCCTCCTCCCGGACGACCTCAAGCGCGAAGCGCAGGCCTACGCTGACGAGTGGGGGACGACTCTGACGAGGCTCATCGTCGACGGCCTCCGATGGAGGATTTCACAGGCAGACTAGCTATACATATGTATTTTATACATATGTATAGCTCTATGCTTCTAGTCGTTTCAAGATGGCTCCTTGATCTACACGGGTGGTTCCATCGAAAGGTCTGTTATTCCGTCGCATGCGCGCGCAAAATCAATATCATGTGTTGAAATCACGATACAGGCTCCCCTTTTTGATTGTTCAAGAAGAAGATTGCGAACCATGGATCTGTTGTTGCTGTCGAGCGACGCTGTCGGCTCGTCAGCAAAAATGACGTCTGCATTTTTATATATTGCTCGAGCGATGCCAAGACGCTGTTTTTCGCCGCCGGAGAGTGTCACAGCGCGTTCTTTTATTCTGCCTCCGAGTCCGACCTTCTCTAGTGTTGATTCAATTGATTTGGCATCGTATTTTTCCGCTTTCCGAGAAAGCGAAACGTTGTATCCAACCGACTCATCATCTATAACCCCGCTGTCCTGATATACGAACGCAGCCGAGTCGCGCCAGAATTTTAGAACTTCACTGCGCGCCGCATTCGACATGACCCGATCGTCGATTATCACGTCTCCATGAGTTGGCTTTATTAAAAGGCCGAGACAATTGAGCAGCGTTGTTTTTCCCGATCCGGATGCCCCGACAATTGCCATTGACGTTCCCGGTTCAATTCTCAGGTCAATCGCCTTGAAGATGGTCCTACCCGATATATCAACGCCAAGGTTCTTTCCGACGATTAGCATTTGCTATGCCTCCTTGCGAGCGATGGTGCTGCGGAATACGGTCGAAGAGAAGATTCCACGAAATATGAGCTGGGCCAATAGGTAAAGAATCAGGGGGACGGCAACCGAAAGCGCCACGTATCGCATCTGACAGGCAATCTCAATGGCGGCGGAAGCAAAGATGAGTACCGCACCGATGCATATCATTCGCTTCATATTGTTCAGGGCGATGCGCGGATACGATTTTCCGCTGCTTCTATTGGCGAAAACCCTTTTTCGATTCAATGAGCTCCATGATAGAGCTGATTGAATTGCCATGGATATGACTACGGCGCAAGCTGCTATGATGGCGGACAACAGAACATTCGCCCGGCTTGATGCTATCTGCGCATATAGCTGAGCGACTTCGAACAGGCGATCAATCGATGCGATGAACTCCCCTGAATCGGTTGCAGAAATCAATTCGTCAAGCGTGTCATAGTCGGAGAAGAAAACATTGCCTGTCGAGAGCATAGCCGACGTGAATCCTTCATAGTTGAATGATGACATTGGTGCTTCGATGAGTATGACAAGGGGATTGTCATAAACTATGTTTTGCCCTCCCTGAGAGGTGTTGGCGCCAAGAGCGAGTAGCCCGCTTCCACTGTATGACCAGAACGAGAAGTGATCGCTAATGGAATCTCCGCTCCAAAGAGAGGCCAACTCTAGGGCTGTTTCTGGAACATCATCAATCCTAAGCGGAGTGATTGAGCCGTTGACACCGTTCGTTTCAATCCCAATACCAAGAAGATCAAGATACGCTTTGTTAGCAATAACGTATCCATCATATCCATTATAAGCGCTTTCACTGAGGGACATTGATTGCCTTACATCGAGTGACACAAGAAGGATGTTGCTGCGCTCTGCTTCATCAACCAGTCGCTCTATATGCTCTTGGCTGTAGCTAATTCCTCCATTATTTCTTTCTGATGGCAGGGCTCTCAGGCTGATACGCGTTGCACTTGCCATTTGTTCGTACATTGATGATTGAGACATAAGCATACGTTCGTTTTCTAGCAGCGAGCATCCCAAGAAAATACCAACCACGACTATCAGAAGACTGCAAACAGTCAGCGAAGACTTGAGAATCCTAATCGGAAGAGAAGAGGCTTTTCTCTGATGAAGGCTTTCAAATGATGGGGCCGTTGCTCCGCCAAGGGCTGATCCGGCAATAACGGCGATGACGGAGAGCAATAGAACGGTCGGCAGGATGGCTGAAGCAATAATATGGAGTTGTGTAATGCCTCCAGCAAAAAATATAATGTATATCGAAAATATTAGATATCCAACAAGCAATCCTTGCGTGAGCGACAGGAATGCACATACAGCTAGCGACCAGCGGACTTGAATATATGGGACTCCGCCAATCAAGAGGATGCGATTCGTGTTCCATCTTTTCTGCGCCATGAATAGCACCGATGCCACCACAAAGAGCATCGAGGCTGGAATTAGGAGACCAGACGCATTGACAAGCATTGATTCTGCGAGGACGGGTGACGTGAGTCCCGATAGAGCGTGCCATTCAATGATGATGGCTCGCGATGGTGCCCATTGTTGAATTGCGTCGCGAAGTCCAGGGGTGTTAGAAGCGCAGTATGACCCGTTCAGATCTCTCGATCCCGTATCTCTGTAATCGATTAATTTCCCGGAGATACCGCTATCAATCCACTGTATGGTGTTGTCGCTGCCTAAAGACGGGCCAATCTCAGAATCTGTTGAGCCAGAAAATAAAATAATATCTGATTTTGTTAGATAGTGCTTTTCGTCAGGAGAAACTTTGCAGATCATAGCATCGTGCTCTTCGCCAATTGCGGCGAGCTCTCTTGCGATTTGGCTTTTTGGCACCGAGGAATCAGCAGTGTTAAGAGAGAAGGAGATGTCAGCATCAAAAGGGGCCTGCCTTTGATAGCTCTTAACCGACTGGGTTCCGCAAAAGCAAAGCACAATTGCAAAAGCACATGCCGCAATTCTCATGGCTAGACGATACATGGCTTCTCCTACCTTCTGCATTGACGTATAACGCGGGGCGAGAGTTTGACCCTTCGCCCCGCGTTGAAGCTACGCTCTTAGAAAACCTTAAGCATGTCTAGCAGATGCGATACCAGTAGGAGTCCTGCTTGCCTTCCCAAGGAAAATCGGTCGGGCACGGAACCTGCGAACGCGAGGGCTCTCCGGCGATGGTATCAATGCTGGAGTTGTAGACGCCATCGAGCTCGCAAGAGCTTCCATGAGCCTCGGTGTCATGATCGTAGTCAGAGTGAATGAAGAAAAGCCAGTTGCCGTACGTCCAAGTGCCACCCTCTTTGGGGTACCTGATCGTTTTTGGCGATGTGATGCGCTGCGGGCCGCTGGTCGGAGCTGACTCGGCGGCCATTGCGACTGTTGGGGACGCCATTGCTACCGCAAGAAGTGCCGTGCACACACCGTAAAAGAATCTCTTAAACATCTCAGCTCCAATCTCCAATCCGTCCGCCACATTTCCGGTAGGCAAAATAAACTTGCCTACTGTAGTCAATAGTAAGAGGTAACTGTCATGAAATATTCATGAATGGTATAGATTGTGGTAAACGGTTGAGTTTGGACAACGAGCGGTCTCCATCTGATGCTCCATGCTGTCGGAATGATTGGATTTGCCGAGGCGTCGTTGATAGATCAAATGGTGCCGTTCATCTGCCCTATCGGATCAAGCCGTTGATTATCGACAAAATGGTCTACGATCTATTAGAAATCATCCCCACAAATCACCGTCAATCATCCCCACAAATCACCGTCAATCATCCCCACAAATTATCGTCAAATGTAACCACGTGCTGGTGGGGTATGATGAAATGCAATGATTTCCAAGGAGGCGTGATTCATGCGTGAGTACATGGGAAGATGTATCGACCGTATAATCGAGAGAGACCTCGGCATCTTCGGTGCGGTGCTCATCCAAGGGCCGAAATGGTGTGGAAAGACCACGACCGCCCAGCGCTTCGCCGTATCATCCCTGTCGCTCTCCGATCCGTCTGGTGCATTTGCGGCCCGTCAGCTTGCCGAGCTGGATCCCGCCCGCGCGATAGCCGGACCGACGCCGAGGCTTATCGACGAATGGCAAGAGGTGCCGCAGATTTGGGATGCGGTGCGCTTCGAGTGCGATAGAAGGGAGGGTGAGCCGGGGCAGTTCCTGCTCACCGGCTCGGCGACGCCACGCGATGCCGACCAGCCGATGCATAGCGGCGTCGGACGAGTGTCGCGGCTCCGCATGGATACGATGACGCTGTTCGAGCTCGGCGTCTCATCTGGCTCGATTTCGCTTGGAGCCCTGCTCTCGGGCGATCCAATGGCGACAGAGCTCGGATCCATCGAGGGCGTGTCCGGCATCGCTGACCTTCTGTGCCGAGGCGGATGGCCTCAGGCGGTTGGGAGAACGACCTATGAGGCGATGCGGATAGCCGCTGCATACATCGACGGCGTGTGCGAGTCTGATGTGTCAAGGACGGATGGCGTCAGGCGCGACCCGGTGAAGGTCAGGGCGCTGTTGTCCTCACTCGCACGCAACGAATCGACGCTCGCCGGGGCGAAGTCGATAGGTAGGGACATCGGCGGAGACGTATCGAAAAACTCGATTTCTCGTTATATGGATGCGCTACGCAGGATACATGTTGTCGATGATGTCCCCGCATGGCACCCGGCGCTTAGATCCCCAGTGAAGCTTCGCCAGGGCGCGAAGCGCCACCTTGCCGACCCGTCGCTCGCGGCCGCGCTCATCGGCGCCAACCCGGAATCGCTTTCTGCCGATCCGAAGACGCTCGGTTTGCTTTTCGAGTCTCTTGTTCTGCACGATTTGAAGGTTTACGCGGCGGTGAACGATGCGTCCGTCTCGCACTACCACGATGGGGATGATCTGGAAGTCGACGCCATCGTACACCGGAATGACGGATCTTGGATTGCTGTCGAGATCAAGCTCGGCAGTCCGCAGGTTGAGGAGGCGTCGGAGAATCTTAACAGGTTGGAGAGGAAGATGGTCGAGCACGGCGAGAAGCCTCCGGTGTCAAAGTGCGTCATCATCGGGTACGGGATGCCGTCGCATATGACTTCAGACGGCGTGCGCGTGATTCCGATTGACACGCTCGGCGTCTAGCCCGGTCATCTCGCGAGACTGCGCTCAAGCTGGCCTCATGCCTCCGCTCGATACGGCTCCTCGCCCTCGCATTGCCTAAGCGTCTCGCCGTCAACGTCGAACTTGAGCAGGCCGCATCGCTCGCCCGCAGCGGTGAGGGATGTCACCCGGATCGTGCCCGGTGCCCAGACCCCTGTTGGACAGAATAGCCAGCTCTCGTGACGACAGCTTCTCATGCCGGCCTCACGTCGCGCTCGGGCACGTGCTTGTGGAGGCACGGCTCGCCGTCGCAGGCGGGCGACTCGCGCACGAAGACGTCATAGGACCAGTCGCAGCCCTTGAAGGCTCTTCGCTCGTGCCCACGGTAGTCCACTATCTCGACCGTCCCGGACAGCTCGCCCCACTTCGTCTCGAACCTCACGGCGTCGCCGACCTCGAAGCGCGGGCGGTGGCGGCGCGACCATGCGTCCCACGGCTCGCACTTCACGACGTTTGCCACGCCGCGTCGGTCTATGACGGCGGCGACAGCCTCCTCCATCGAGTCGGCCTCGACTGGAACGGGAACCCAGCTGCCGTCATCCGTGAGCACCGTCACGCGCCACGTCATGCCATCTCCAATCGCCGCCTCAAGGCGCT
>CABVAS010000050.1 GCA_902496375.1 uncultured Collinsella sp. | reverse complement strand
GCCTCGGCGTCGTTGGCGGCGCCGTTGGCCTCAAGCCGATCTTCCTTCAACTCAATCAGAGCATCGATAAGCCCTTTGTCGGCGGGCATCCATTCCACCGTGGCAAGCGAGGTGCGCGGAATCCAGCGGATATCGAGCTGGCGGTCGTGTTTCTGGGGCTCATCGGATTCATCGGCGAGCGAGCAGTAGTAGCACTCCATGGAGAGATGAAAATCGGGGTAGTCATACTCAACGGTGTAGAAATCGCGCAGGTTGGTGACTTTTACCTGCAGCTCCTCAATGAGTTCGCGGCGTACGGCGTCTTCGGGCGTCTCGCCGCGCATGAGCTTGCCACCGGGGAACTCCCAAAGTCCCTGCATATCGCCATAGCCGCGCTGCACGGCAAGCAGCTCGTCAGATCCTTCCTTGCGAATGATTCCAGCGGCAACATGAACAGTCTTCAACAGGAGTCCTCTCTCAACATCAACACGTGGCAGGGCGGCTACCCGTACCTTACACAACGGTAAGGCAAGCGTAAGCCATATCGATGGTAGCCGACTCGTCTTCTTGCGACTATAGATGCCGTAGACTAATCGCAAGAAAGGACTCGGTATGCAAACCACGCACATGGCGACCCCGGTACTGGAGGTCGCGCATCTCGAAAAGGTATGCGGAGCGCTGGGCAACGTGACCCGCGCGCTCAACGACGTCAGCTTTACCGTCAATCGCGGCGAATTTGTTGGCATCATGGGCGCTTCGGGCTCGGGCAAGTCGACGTTGCTCAACTGCGTGTCGACCATCGATAGCGCCACAAGTGGCACGATCCGCATCAACGGGCAGGACGTAACACGCATGAAGCAGGCTAAGCTTTCGCAGTTCCGCCGCGAGGAGCTCGGCTTTATCTTCCAGGACTTCAACCTGCTCGATACGCTCACGGCACGCGAGAACATCGCCCTGCCGCTCACCATCGCCCGCACAAACTCGGCAGAGATCTCGACCCGCGTGCAGGATGTGGCCGCGCGCCTGTCCATCAGTCAGGTGCTCGACAAATATCCCTACCAGATGTCCGGCGGTCAGCAGCAGCGCGTTGCCGCGGCTCGCGCGCTCGTCACCGACCCCACCATGATTATGGCCGACGAGCCCACCGGCGCCCTCGATTCCAAGAGCGCTCGCCTGCTGCTCGAGAGCCTAGAGGCCCTTAACCGCCGCCTACGCGCCACCGTGCTCATGGTCACGCACGACAGCTTTGCCGCCAGTTACACGAGCCGTGTGCTGTTTATTCGCGACGGCAAGATCTTCACCGAGCTGCGCCGCGGCGACACCGACCGCCGAGAGTTCTTCGACCGCATTATGGAGGTCGTTGCCATGATGGGCGGTGAGGGCTCCGATGCTCTGTAAACTCGCTTGGGGCAACGTCCGCCGCGCCGGCCGCGACTACCTCGTCTACCTTTTGACGCTCACCCTGGGCGTCACGGTCTTCTATGCCTTTAACACCATCTCGATGCAGGTCGACATCGCCGGAATCGATGAAGAGGGCTTGGCGCAGGTTATGGGCAGCATGCTCGGCGACCTGACGTACTTTTTTGCCGGTGTCATGGCCTTTTTGATGGTGTATGCCAATAACTTCATCATGAAACGCCGCAAGAAGGAGTTTGGCCTGTATCAGGTGCTCGGCATGGGGCGCGGACGCGTCGCCACGATCATGGCGCTCGAGACGGTGATTGTCTCGGTCGTGGCCTTTGTCGCCGGCATTGTGCTGGGTGTGGGACTCTCCCAGCTCATGACGTTCTTTACGGCCTCGCTTTTTAAGACACAGATTGCCAATTTCCACTTCTTTTTCTCGGTGCATGCGTTCAATCTGACTCTTGCCTGCATGCTCGTAATGTTTGTGCTCACGCTACTGCTGAACCTTCGCGCCGTGCGTCGTACCAAACTCATCGAGCTTATGGGTGCCGAGCGTCGCAACGAGAGCATCAAGACGTGCAACCCCTGGATTGCGATTGCCATCTTTGCCGTGGGCGTGGTGCTTGTGGGCGTGGCCTATTACCGTCTGCTACGTGATGGGTTCCCGCTAACCGCGACGGACAGCAAGCTGCAAGAGGCCATGAACCAGTTTGGTATTACGACCGCTATGGTTACCGTGGGCACCTTTGCCCTGTTCTGGGGACTCTCGGGCATGCTCATTAAGCTGCTGCAGAGCCTGCGGGGCGTGTATTGGCGCGGCCTCAACATGTTTACCGTGCGCCAGCTTGCGGCCAAGGTCAACACGGTGTGCTTTTCGATGGGCGTCATCGCGATGCTCCTGTTTTTGGCCATCACCTCGGTGACGTGCGGTATGTCGATTGCCAGCGTGATGAACGAAAACCTGGAGCGCTATACGCCGGCCGATATGTCGCAGACGTATGTCTATTACACGCCCGAAACGCTCGACTACTACAAGGAGTATGTCAATCCGTCTGAGGCCGATCGCATGGTGTTGGCCGATACAACGGTCGATTTGTACCCCGCATGGCACGGCAAGGGCAAGTCGGCGGACAACAACGACGAGACCGGCAAGAAGGTCGATATCGCCGATGTTGCCGGTGAGCATGTGCAAATCGATTCGTATCTGAGTTACCCGCTTGGCGGTTCGGATCCTTCGGTGACTCCAAGTGAAATGTGCAAGGCCATGGGCGAAAAGCTTCCCAAGGCGTTCGGGGGTAGCAATGCCGATACGATGGGTCTGTTTGTGACGCCGGCGAGCCAGTACAACAAACTGCGTCAGATGATGGGCGAGGAGCCGGTGCACATCGGTCACGACCAGTATCTGCTCACGTGTGGTATGGGCGGCGAGCTGGTCGACATGTACACCAAGTATATGGCTGGCGGCCATGCCCTTACCTTGGGCGGGCATGAGCTCAAGCCCGCAACCGATAAGTCGGACGAAGATACGGCGGCCATCGCCAATTCGGCGATGGGCAGTAATCCGGGTACCGTCGTCGTTGCCGACGAGCTGTTGTCCCAACTTAATCTGCAGCCGTATTCCAGTAGCCTGCTCGTTAACTACAAACAGGGGATGGATACGACCGAGGCAGACGAGAGTATTAAATACACTGTGCTCGACAATCTGCTCGTTGACGGCAAGGAGCCGGGGTTGTGGGGAACCTTCATCACACGCTCCGAGATGTACGCGCAAGCAGCGCAAATGAACGGTCTTATTAGCTACCTAGCCATCTACATCGGCTTTGTATTGGTCGTTGCATGCGCGGCGATTCTGTCGATCCAGCAACTCTCCAACGTGGCCGACGGCAGCCGCAGCTATCGTGTGCTGGCACAGATCGGCTGCGACGACCGCCAGATTCGCCATTCGGTGATGGCGCAGCAAGCGGTATTCTTCCTGTTCCCGCTGGCAGTGGGCCTGGCACACTCCTTTGTGGCACTTAAGGTGATCATCGAGCTGGTGAGCATTTTCGGAAATATGAGCATCGGCGGCACCGTGGGCCTCACCTGTGCAATCTTCCTGGCAGCCTATGGTGGCTACTTCTTGGTGACCTACCTTATGAGTACCGGAATGGTGCGAGCTGCCATCGCCACCCGCTACAGCGAGTAACTCGTTCAGCTTGGAATTATCGTAGGTTGACCATAGGTCAGCGAAAACGCCCCTAAGCGAGCAAGGTGACGTGAAAGAGGAGGGAAGCGTACTTCGGTACGCGACCGACGATTGAACGTCAGATTGCCGCTTAGGGGCGTTTGCAGCGTCGAGCCGTTACGCGGTTTGGTAAAACCGCGTAACTTCATCGTAGAAGCACGCTTGCGGGCGGCGGATGCTCGTCTCCTGTCGCCCGCTCACCGAGGCCCGGCAATTGCCTTAATATCTTAAGGACCTCGATTTGTCCAAGACTGAGCGAAGGAGCTCATCATGAGCGACGGAAAGAAAAAGCTTTCCTTCTTGACGGTCATCTCGACCATCATCTGCGTCGTCTTCGTTTGCGAGGCCGCCGCACCTGCTGCTGCCATTGGCAACCAGCAGTTCTTCTGGTGGATCTTCCTGATTCTGACCTTCCTGCTCCCTTATGGCATGGTCGTTGCCGAGCTCGGCACTACCTATGACGGTGAGGGTGGCATTTACGACTGGGTACGCGATGGCCTGGGCGACAAGTGGGGCGCCCGCATTTCGTACTACTACTGGGTTAACTACCCGCTGTGGATTGCCTCGCTGGCCACTATGTTCCCGGACATTTTGGGCATGGTCTTTGGCGTCGAGTTCAATCTGATTGCCAAGATTGGTATCGACCTTGCCTTTGTGTGGATCGTCTATCTTATGGGTCGCTCCAAGGCTGCCGACTCCGAGTGGGTCCTGAACGGCGGCGCCATCATCAAGGTTGCCGTTGCCGTTATCGTCGGCGCTTTGGGCATCTGGTACGCCATGGAGAACGGCTTTGCGAACGATATGTCCGCTGCCACCTTCTTGCCCGAGCTCACCAACACCAACGCGCTTGGCTACCTGTCGATCATCATCTTTAACTTCATGGGCTTCGAGGTCATCTGCACCATGACCGACGATATGGCCGATCCCGCTCGCGATATCCCCAAGGCTATCATCGTCGGCGGCCTGTCCATCGCCGTGATCTACTTGTTCGCTGGCTTTGGCATCGGCGCTGCTGTGTCGGCCGATTCCATCGATCCCGACTACGGCATGATCTACGCTGTCCAGACTATTGTGGGCGATTCCATGATCTTTAAGGTCATCTGCATCGCCTTCCTGATCACGCTGTTCGCCAACATGGCTGCCTGGTCCTTCGGCGTCAACTCCGTCGCTCGCTATGCTGCCGAGCATGGCAACATGCCCAAGGTCTTCGCCTCGATGATCTCGGATGACGACATGCCCAACGGCGCCAACCTGGTCAACGCCATCGTTGCCTCCCTGGTGCTGTGCCTGCAGCTGGTTCCCATCGACGCCATCTCCAACGGTGTCTTCTGGATGCTCTTCGGTACCTCCGTTGTCTTCCTGCTGCTGACCTACATCCCGATGTTCCCGGCATTCCTCAACCTTCGTAAGAACGACCCCAACCGTGAGCGTATCTTTACGTTCCCGTTTAAGGGCGCCATGATGAAGGTCATGCTGGCTATTCCCTGCATTGAGCTGATTCTGGCTATCGTTGCAACGCTGATTCCGTTCTCTGTCGATGAGATTGGCGATAAGGTCCCGATGATCGTCATCTTCATCGTGCTCTTGCTTATTGGCGAGGTTGTCCGCGTCGTCAGTGCTAAGGGCCGCGAGACCGAGTACAAGGGTCTCACTCCCGAGCTGGCTGCTCAGCGCCTCGCTGAGGAGTCCGAGGAGGACTAGAGCACCCGGATTCGGGGCTCCAACCTTCCTCGCGTACCAACGTACGCTTCGTCGGGCTTGTCGCTCCCGACTCGGGACGCTCTAGCCTCTTCGGAGGCGTGCCCAAGCAACAGGTTTGCTAACCTTTCTCTGAGGTGGGTGTGAGCTATTGCTCCGGTAACCACCGCCCGCCCCAATCTCTCTTCCGTATCCTTCGTGCGTTTTGTCTCCGCGCACCGGGTTACGTCGTCGCTTGCCGGTGCGACATCCGTGAAAACCGGTGCCAGGCGCCCCGACCTTTGCCGGGGAATGGGCGCCTACCATCTCTTGGTTTTAGGCTGAGGGTAACCCGCCCGCAGCAAGCGATCGTTCGATTTGGAGGAAATCTTATGCGTACGATCACCGAGTCCGAGTCCACCCCTAAGGCCGACGGCTTCTTTATGCCCGCTGAGTTCGCTCCGCAGGATCGCGTGTGGATGGGTTGGCCCCACCGCACCGACACCTGGGCCCACGGCGCCAAGCCGGCTCAGAAGCAGTATGCCGCCATCGCTCGCGCCATCGCCGAGTTCACCCCGGTCACCATGTGCGCAAACCAGGCCGACTACGCCAACTGCAAGGCCGCCTTTGAGGAAGACGAGAACGTCACCGTTATCGAGATGACCACCGACGACGCTTGGTTCCGCGACACCGCTGCCACTTTTGTTATCAATGGCAAGGGCGATAAGCGCGCCAACCACTGGCACTTCAACGCCTACGGCGGCCTCGTCGACGGCCTCTATTTCCCGTGGGACAAGGACGAGCAGATTGCCCTTAAGATGGCTGAGCTTTCCGGCTGCCGTCGCTATCGTCCCGATGACATGATCCTCGAGGGCGGCTCCATTACCGTCGACGGCGAAGGCACCGTGGTCGTGACCGACCAGTGCCTGCTTTCCCCGGGCCGCACCTGCTCTGCGGTTCTGGAGGAGGAAGAGGATCCCGAGTCCATCTGGCCCAAGTTCCACAAGAAGTTTGAGCCCTGGAGTGAGGAACTTCGCGCCTATATGGACGAGCACCTCAAGGATTACCTGGGTGTCGAGAAGGTCATCTGGGTTAAGGAGGGCATCGACCCCGAGGAGACCAACGGCCACATCGATGATGTCGCTACGTTCATCGCTCCGGGCGTCATGGCCTGCATCTGGACCGACGATCCCGAGTATCCGTTCTACGAGCAATGCCATGCTGTCTACGAGACCCTTTCCAACGCCGTTGACGCCAAGGGCCGCAAGATGAAGGTCTACAAGCTCTGCATGCCTGTGAACCCGCTGTTCATGGACCAGGCTTCCTGCGACACCATCGACGCCGACGAGAACGCCGAGCCGCGCGTTGCCAACGAGCCGCTGATCGCCTCCTACATGAACTACCTGGTCACCAACCACGGCGTTATCGTCCCGCAGTACGGCGACGAGAACGATCAGCTTGCCGTTGACACGCTCCAGAAGATCTACGACGAGGTCTGGGGCGAGGGCGTCTACAAGTGCGTCGGCGTTCAGTCCGAGCAGGTCGTCTTCGGTGGCGGAAATATCCACTGCATTACGCAGCAGGAGCCCTCGGCGTAACTGTCTGTCTTCCCGAGGCACGGCACCTTGCCCTTCAATCGTCGGGCATGACCCTTAAGGTCTATGCCCTCCTCTTTCGCGGGAATCTGCCGCACCTCGGAAACCCAGCCGATCAATCGGACCGACGTAGCTAGCTATCGCATTAGTCATTGGTGCCAACCCTGGCAACAATGCAGGTCGAAAAACGTCAGCGAAAACCCGCCAGAGCGAGCAAGGTGCCTTGAAACGAGGCGGCATTGATCTTTTGATCATGCCGCCGAAGTTGAAAGGCAGATTGCCGTTCTGGCGGGTTTGCAGCGTCGAGCCGTTACGCGGTTTGGTAAAACCGCGTAGCTAAATACGTTCCGCGATCTCGTGGATGAGGTAGTCGGTCTTTTCCCAGCCCAGGCACGGGTCGGTGATCGACTTGCCAAAGACGCCGCCGTCGACCGGCTGGTTGCCGTCCTCCAGGTAGGACTCGATCATAAAGCCCTTGACCAGCTTGGAGATGGATTCGTTGCGGCGGCAGCTGTCGAGCACCTCCTTGCAAATGCGATACTGCTCCAGCGGACGCTTGCCCGAGTTGTCATGGTTGCAGTCGATGACCGCTGCCGGATTAGCATAGCCGGCATGCTCGGTATAGCGTTCGGCCAAGCGTTCCAGGTGTTCGTAGTGGTAGTTGGGGT
The DNA here is from genome assembly GCA_902496375.1 of uncultured Collinsella sp. Classification (GTDB taxonomy): domain Bacteria; phylum Actinomycetota; class Coriobacteriia; order Coriobacteriales; family Coriobacteriaceae; genus Collinsella. The sequence continues at coordinate 1,713 of CABVAS010000050.1, read as the reverse complement.
AGGTGCGCCCATCGAGACCGATGTAGCCACGCATAACGGCGTGTGCGAGCGGATTGCCGTCGCACTCGACCTCCCAGTTGCGGAAGATGAAGCTCTGGTGCGCCTGGGCGGCGTAAATGGAGTTGAGCATAACGGTGGTAGAGCCGGCAGTGGGATTCTTCATGCCGACGGGTACCGAAATGCCGCTCGACACCAGGCGATGCTCTTGGTTCTCGACCGAGCGTGCGCCCACGGCAACATAGCTCAGCAGGTCAACGAGGTATTGGTAGTTGGACGGGTAGAGCATCTCATCGGCGGTAAAGAAGCCGGTCTCCTCGATGACGCGCAGGTGCATGTGGCGGATGGCCTTGACGCCCTCGAGCAGGTCGTCGGGAGCCTCGGGGTTGGGGTTGTGCAGAAGACCCTTGTAGCCGGTGCCCTTGGTGCGCGGCTTATTGGTGTAGACGCGCGGAATGATGATGAGCTTGTCCTTGACCTCCTCGGCGGTCTTGGCCAGTCGGTTCATGTACTCAAGCACCGAATCCTCGCGGTCGGCAGAGCACGGGCCGATGATGAGCACCTTGCGTGCGTCCTCGCCGGTAAAGACTTTGGCGACCTCGGCGTCAAATGCCTGCTTTTTGGCGGTAAGCTCGGCAGAAAGCGGCATTTCCTCGCGGATCTCCATGGGGATCGGCAGCCTGCGTTTGAATTCCATGGCCATAGGGGCCTCCTCAATCTATAGAAAGAGCAATAAGCGTATTGTCGAGTGTTCGGCATTATCCGCTGTCGCACGCTAAAGTGCAAGCCCTTGTCACCCCGAAACCGACCAAAAAGGGACAGGTTTATTTTGGTCGGTTTTATCTGGGCAAACGTCGGCGGATGCCGGGAGGGAGCGGCGCCGCGCGGGACCCTAAGGCTGTTGTCGGTTCCCTAGGAAATACCCTGTGGGCAAAAAATGCCAAATATGAGTACGGTTGCTATCTTAGTATCATATTGCCTTCGCAAAATAATAGACATAACAGCAAAATATGTTCATTAACGCAAACACATATAAGTCCGCTATGGTGTTGTTTGATCAATTTAGGGACGCGTGTAAGCCGTGGGAGCGGCATTTGAGGCGGTTTTGGCTGTTACTAAAAAGGTAACAGTACTCATATTTGCCCTTTTTTGCCCACGGGGTCTGGAAAGCGCCGTCAGTGAGGTCTCAGGGAAGGCGTTTCGAGGCTCGAAGGACACAAAACGGGGGTGCAGGTTGTCCTGCGCCCCCGTTTTCTTGGCATTGCGGTTGTTTGCCGCCGGTTTTTACGCCGCTTCGTCGAACTGCGAGTTGTACAGGTCGGCGTAGAAGCCGCCCTGGGCGAGCAGCTCGTCGTGCGTGCCCTTCTCGACGATGTCGCCGTCGCGAATCACCAAGATCACGTCGGCGTTGCGGATCGTGGACAGGCGGTGCGCGATGACAAAGCTGGTGCGGCCCTGCATCAGCGCATCCATGGCGCGCTGAATAAGCTCCTCGGTACGGGTATCGACGTTGGAAGTCGCCTCGTCCAGAATCAGTGCCGGGCGGTCGGCCAAAATGGCACGGGCGATGGTCACGAGCTGGCGCTGACCCTGCGACAGGTTGGTGCCCTCCTCGTTGATCATAAAGTCGTAGCCACCGGCGAGCGTATGAATAAAGTGGTCGCAGCGTGCGGCGCGCGCAGCGGCCTCGACCTCGGCATCTTCCGATCTATAGAT
>CABVAS010000049.1 GCA_902496375.1 uncultured Collinsella sp. | reverse complement strand
GACCCATGTCGCATCGTCACTGCCGCCCGCAAGCTCCAGTACCCACCCCAAGTGATACAGCTCCTCAGTCGCCTGAACTTCGTCGTCGCAGTCGAGCTCCACGTATACACAGACCTTGGCGTCTTTGTCGAGCGCCGGCAGCGAGGCGAACGCGGTCGACTGCTCGCGCTGGCGACGTAGAATATCCAGGGCGCCAGCATCGAAGTACTCGATGGCAGCCGCATGGGACAGGACGGGGCGCACGGAATCGGTAAAGGACACGGCCTTGTCTTCGCTATCGAAAAAGCAGCTCACACCCCAAACGACCGCAGGCGCCGACTGCAGGGCAATCTCGAGCTCGGTGATAACGCCGAGTGTGCCACAAGCGCCGATAAAGAGGTCGATGGCGTCCATTTCGTCCGCAACGAAATAGCCTGAGGCATTTTTTGTCTTAGGCATGGTGTAGTCAGGAAGATCGAGCTCGAGTGCACGGCCCGCTGCCGTCACGAGCGACAGGTGGCGGCCCTGGGCAAAAGCCTCGCCGCGCTGAAGCTCAAGCAAATCGCCATCAGCCAGCGCGACGTGGAGTCCCGTGATATGCGGGCGCATGGGGCCGTAAGCGTAGCTGCGGGCGCCAGAGGCGTTGCATGCCGCCATGCCGCCCAGACAGGCAGACGCCTCGGTGGGATCGGTGGGAAAGAACTGCTCGGGGGCCTCTTGGAACTCCTCGTAGGCCTCAAGCGATGCCTGGTCCCAACCAGCAGTCGGCAGCACCTTCTTGCTCAGCTGCTTGCGCAGCTCCGAGAGCACAACGCCCGGCTCCACGCGCAGCAGAAATTGGCCTTGTTCATCGCGGCGAAGGCCCAAGTAGCGATTCATACGGGAAGTATTGAGGATATGCCCGCCGTGGGGCACGGCACCGGCGGCAAGGCCGGTTCGGGCGCCCTGAACCGTTACCGGGACACGCTCGGCATGGAGCTTTTCCAAAATGGCACGGAGCTCGTCTTCCGTTGTCGGAAACGAGATGCTCGAGGCCTCGCCCGATGCGCGAGACTCATCGCGACCATACTCTTCGAACTCGTCGGTGAAGGGTTTGATGGTTGCAGACACGCGAACTCCCCCTTTAGCTAACTACAGTGTTTGCAGGGAGATGTTACCGCATCGTTTCGTCGACGTGTTCGAGACCGTCTCCATAATTGGCGATTTTTACGTTCGTGCAATTCGGCGAGCGGCTTGATTTCCTCGGCAGACGATGCTTTTGACACTTATGGCCCCGCCGTCGCCGACCGCGCGATTGACGCTCGAAAAAAGTTGGAGTATTTTTTGCCGCCTTCTACCTGCGGAGACGCCAATCCGTCAAGCATTTGGTCAGAAATTGGTCAAGTAGCGGCTGATACGGTCGGCGTCGACAGCCAAAACCGATAGAAGTTTTGGCCCAGAAGCAGGGAGGTTCCCATGGCATATTACTGGCCCCAGTACGGCATCGCCATCGAAGTCGACGACGATCCCCATCTCCTACCTTTCGACGAAGAGGCATTCCCCGATACGACGGTCTACCACGTTACCACCGATGTGATCTGCGACCCCGAGTCGTTCTCGGCGCTCGCCCACCACATCGCGCATATCCACGACATCGAGCTCCCTCCCGACTTCGACGAGCTCGTCTACTCGCGCCGTCTGATGCTTCACATGCTCTTTGGAGCGGACCCGTCCACCTTTGCGCGCGTCTATACCACCAAGGATGCCGCATGAGCGCGAAGAGGCCACCCCACTTTGTAGGCCTGGGTCGTCGCAAGAAGCTCATCGTTGCCTGTTTGGCCATCGTCTGCGCCCTTGTCGCCGTAGGACTATACGCTTGGCAGTCGCAGCCCGTACCCGAGGCGGGCGCTTCGGTTACGACGGCCGAGGGCAAAACGCGTCAGGAAATCCAAGATGAGCTCGACGCTATCGTCCGCGACAACATGATGACGATTTCGGTCGCGCCGGTCGCTCAGCTGCAGGAGGACGGCAAGCTGCGCGTCAACGTGCAAAACGTCCAAGACAATAAATTTCCCCAGCGATTCCGCGTCATCCAAAACGACGAGACCATGTACGAATCCGGTGTGGTCGAGACCGGCAAGACAATCGAGACGTGCCCCGCCGGCGACATCAAAGAAGGCGAGGCGTACATCGAGATCCAGGCACTCGATGCCAAGACCCTCGACAGCCACGGCAATCCGACACGTGTCAAGGTGCGGGTTGAGCAAGCCGAGAACTAGCTTTTCCGGCCGACGCGGCACCGCACGCAATTCACCAGCATTCGTCCAATCATCGCGGGGACGGCCCGCGGCGAATAGAAAGGAACGACCATGGACATCACCAGGAACATGAACGGAGCCAGAGCGCTCGTCGTGGGCGCAGGGCTCGCGCTCGCGCTCGCAATGGGCGCTGCCCCGACGCCAGCTATGGCGGCCGGGCGCGTTGGAACCACGAAAGTAATGGTCAGGACCGAGATCGACAACGTTGAGTTCAAAGATCCGACGGTTATTCCCTTCGTCGCCAAGGCCGACGGCACGCTTCAGGGCCCCTCAGAAGACGCGACCACCATCGACAATCATTCGGCCTACGGCATCCATGTCACCAACATGAAGATCGACGCCATGAACACCTGGACCATTGCCGCCGACGCCAAGGCCGGAACCGCGCAGAACTCCATCGACTTTAAGGTCGGCCCCGACGGCGCGCTCCAGAACGCCAGCGCCGCAATGCAGGGGACGGGCCTCGATCTTTCCAAGAATGCAGCCTTCGACATGGGCTACCAGGGCATTGCCGGCGGCACGGACAAAATCAAGCTCAAGACAAGCGGAAACGTCGCCCGCGTCACGCGCGACATCTTCCACGTAACCGGCGAAGGCGATCAGGTTGCAACGATCACCTGGACGGTCGAGCCCGGTGCGCACACGGCATAAGGCCGTCGCCCTGGCCGCCGCCATCGGCATCTTGGCGTTTGGGCCAGCCATGGCCTTTGCCCAGCAAGAACAGGCGCAGGCCGCCACACAAGTGACGGTCGACCTCTCGGAGCTCGACCGCCGCGACCGCGAGGAACCGTTGGCGCAGACAGGCGACAGACGATGGCTCTTGGCAGCAGGCGCCACAGCAGCAGGCGCGGGAACCGCCGGCCTCGGTCTACACATCAAACGCAGCCAGAAACAAAACACGGACAGGCCGCACTAAATTAGCTAAGGAGACCCCATGGCATCGAAGAACCTTTTGCCCGTCGTCGCACTTTGCGGCGCGCTCGCAACCGGAACGCCTGTCGCCGCTTGGGCGACTCCCGTCATGGCAGACTCCTTACCAGCAGCCCTAAGTTCCGCCCCAAATCCGTCGAGTACCATTGCGTGCAAGCGTTTTTCGATCGCACAGGCTGCAATCTCAACCTCGGGATGCCTTCGTCGTAATACGGACGGTTCGATAGTCGTGGATATCAATCGTTCGAACAAGGCAAACGGCTCCCAGGCGGGGTACGCCGTCTGCACGTGGCGCTCGGTTGTGCTCGACGCAGATGGCGATCCATGCAATTTAGAGCTGCGCATCGACATCGCTTCGATCGATGACTCGGCGAACGGAGCGAAGGTCGCCTTCGACGGTACGTTTTTTGAGAAAGGAGGCGGTATATGTCTGGGCTGCGCCGCCGCGAATGCAGACGACACGCAGCCCACCCTCTCATTCACGGCATCGTTGCGGCTGACCAAAGCCGACACCGATGCCATCGCGGCGGGAGAAGCGTCCCTGCTGTTCTACGCCGTCAGCACCAAAGACACAGACGCTCATTTCGAGAAGCCAGCCGGATCACTCAGCCTTACACGAGGGATAGAGGCAGGCCCTATTGAAATCGATGTCCACGCGCAAAGCAGGCAACGCATTCTTGCCGACCCGGCGCTTCTCGAAATGGAGTGGAGCGGATCCGGAGCCATCGGAATTCTCCCCTCCGCGCTTGACGCCAAGACGCTCCCCTCAAACGACGAACCCATCAACGCAACCATACAAGAAGAGAGCGCGGACAAAGAAGCAGGTGCGGGCGACACGCCGTCGCCGACAAACAGCGTCCCAGCTTCTTTCGAAGCATCGAATGAGCCCGCTGCCGTTCCAAACGACCCCGAGCTCGCGGACAGTCTGGGGCTTGCTGATCCTCAAGAAATTGATGAGGGTAACTGCTGCGTGCTTGCCGCGCTCGACCACGCAGAGGTCATCGACGCTGCGAACATCGAAGTTGCCGCCGCCAATCAGCCCGTCCGCAAGTCGGCCATCATCGCATTTCCCGAATCCATCGAAGTCGTCTTTTTGCCATCGGGCGAGGTCGTGGCCCCAACACTGCTCACCTTGTTGGGCGCCAAGAATACTCGAAACGAAATTAAAAAGGTCACGGTTGTCGAACCTGCAACCACCGCCAAGCTGCGTCTATACGCCGTTGCCCCAGACGGAGGCAAGACCTTGGAATTCGATGGCGACACACTCCTCGCCTGGCGACGTCTGGACATTATGCAAGACGTCTCGTATCAGATCGAACTCGTAGGGTTTGATCGTGCCCGCGATGCCAATATCATCGCCGCGGCTATTGAATCCCCACAGCGGCTTATGACGCTGCGCTTTGACTACTATCCCTATGTCCCGACAACCACCTGAGGCTTAAATGCTGCGCACCATTCCTAATACCACTTATATAACGTATTAGATGAGTCGCGATGTACCTCGCATTCCACTCTGCTACGATTGCCACGTTGGCATCAATACGGGAGGGCTCATGCCGGGCTTGGGAACAATCATCAACGTTGTGCTTTTAGTTGCGGGCGGTCTTTTGGGATTAGCGGGCGGCCGCTTCATTACACCGCGCATTCAAGACACGCTCATGAAAGCATCGGGGCTGTGCGTCCTGTTTATCGGCCTGGGCGGCACCATGCAAAAGATGCTCCTTATCGATGGGGAGGCGCTGGCGACCACCGGTACCACCATGCTCATTGTCTCGTTCGCCCTCGGCTCGCTCATCGGCGAGGCCGTCAACTTGGAAGCCGCCATCGAGAACCTTGGCGAATGGCTCAAGCGCAAGACTGGCAGTGAGGGCGATAACGAGTTCACCAACGCTTTTGTCTCGACTTCACTCACCGTGTGTATCGGCGCCATGGCCATTGTGGGATCGATCCAGGACGGCCTGCTCGGCGACTGGTCAACGCTTGCCCTCAAGGGCGCACTGGACTGCATCATCGTCTGCACCATGACGGCCTCGCTCGGACGCGGCTGCATCTTCTCGGCCCTGCCCGTCGCCGTGTTCCAGGGGACGATCACGTTGTTTGCCGGCGCGCTCTCCCCCATCATGACCACAGCAGCCCTCAACAGCCTTTCGCTCGTAGGCTCCATGCTTATCTTCTGCGTCGGCGTCAACCTCATCCGTCCTCAGACCTTCCGCACGGCCAATATGCTCCCCTCCGTCGTCATCGCCGTCATCTACGCCCTCCTGTTCTAAATCTATCTACGCAGCAGTATCTCGAACACCTGTTTGATGCTGTGCTATGATATGAGGTCACCGAAGCTGCGTTAGGAGAGGAGAGACGGTGGCCGACCAGGACATTAAGATGCTCATCGAGCGCATTATGGCCGAGGCCCGGACCCATCAGTCCGCCCGCTTCTCAAGCGAAGTCTATGCTGACGAGCCGATTCTCAAAACCGGTCGTCAGATGCAGAATTTCCTTCCCGACCAGTACCGCAAGATGCGCGAGATATCGCGCTGGCAGGATGACCCCAAAGGCGGCGCGGGTCGCTGGCTTTCGGAAGCCGAGCTTTTCTACCGCCAGGGCCTGCTGATGGCCGACTTTGAGGACGACTGTCCCTACAACGGCACCTTTAAGTCGTACTTTCCCACCTACAACGCCATGAGCGACCGGCAGTTGCGCGGCTACTTTACCTGGCGTGCCCAAGTGCGCCGCGGAACCGTCGAGGAAACGTCTACGTCCTTTGCCTTTCTGTATCTCTATGAGCTGATCTGCGGCATTGGCGTAGATGATCCGCTCGAAGGTTTTAACAAGATCAAGGCCTTTTGGGATGTCTATCGCGCCTTCGAGCCCGGCATCGACCGGTTTGCGCGCGTGTGGCTGCAGGATTACGCCGTGCTCCACGGGCTCGACCCCAAGCTGCTTCGTGACTCTAAAACCGTCATGTTCGATAACGCCCTTATCGAGCTGCGACGCGCGGCACGAGACCTTGTACCAGCACCGGCACCGTCCGGCCAGACCCCTAAGCGTCGCAAAACCTCCGAGCCCACGCTCCCCCTTCCGCCCGATGAGGTGCGCGAGGAGCGACTCATGGCCGCCATCAACGCCCTCTCCACGTACAACCTAAATAACTCGCGGCTCGATCGCAGCCACCATCGCGATCTGCGCCACGTAGCATGCGCCGTGTATGTCCGCATGGCGCGCTACTATGACACGCACCGAAAGACCAGCATCGTGGCGAGTTTATTTGGGGAGGAGACGGCCATGCCCTACACCATGTTTGCCTCGGCCGTATTCTTTGCGCCCGAGCGCCACGAGGACTGCGAATACCGCTTGGATCCTATCCATATCTACCGTTGCCAAAACGGCTTTTGGGAATGTATGCGTATCCACGGTAGTAGGCAAAAGAGCAACAAGCTCGGTGAAATGATGCGCGCCTGCGACCAACGCCTGCGCCTGGCGCTGGACCCCGCCCATCCCCTTAAGGAAGAAAAGGTCCCCAAATATCTGGCCAAGATTATCGATGACGAGATTGTGGCATGGCTTTCGTGGGACGCCGCACACCAGCCCGTCAAGATCGATATCGACCTGACTCAGCTGGGGCACATTCGGAGCGCCGCCGCGCAAACGCGCGAAGCGCTTTTAATCGACGAGGAACGCGAGGACGGCGCGTCCGCAGAAGCCGAGGCAGCGGACTCATGGCAACCGGAAGCCGAGCCCGTAGCCGACGCGATTGTCGAGGCGGTCGCGGCACCCATTCGGCAGGACGAGACCGACGAGCCAACCATATCCACCGAACAGTTTGGTGTCGTGGCACCGCTTCTCGCGCCGACGCCCGCGTTCGCAGCTGTTGCGCCCGCTGACGCCACGAACGAACTCACGCCTGCCGCAGACGCTTATCTCCGCGCGCTGCTCGAGCACAACGCAGTACAGGCGGAATCGGCGGTAGTGCAATCGGGGCAGAGCGAGGACATGCTCGTCGACAGCATCAACGAGGCGCTCTTTGACCTGGTGGGAGACACCGTTATCGAATTCGGCGCGGCAGGACCGCAAATTATCGAGGATTACGAAGCAGACGTGAGAGGATACCTAGACTATGAGTGATATCGCATCCGCAGCACCCCGCGTGCCCAAGCGCGTCGCCGCCGTCATTCTCAACTCACTCAAGGGCGGCGTGGTCCCGCGCATCGGCCTTCCCTACATCACCGTAGGGCGCGAGGTCGAGATCCGCGCCCTGCTCACCGATCTGAGTCTCATCGCCGACGGTGGCGCGAGCTTCCGCTTTCTGGTCGGTCGTTACGGCGCCGGCAAGAGCTTTTTGCTCCAGACCATCCGCACGCACGCCATGGGCGAGGGATTCGTCGTCGCTGATGCCGACCTGTCGCCCGAGCGCCGCCTGCAAGGCGGTCAGGGGCAGGGCCTTGCCACCTACCGCGAGCTCATCCGCAACATATCGACCAAGACGCGCCCCGAGGGCGGTGCGCTCAACCTTATTCTGGATCGCTGGGTCGCCTCGTGTGCCGACGTCGACGAGTCAGTCGTCAATACCCAACTGGCCCCGCTCGAGGAGATGGTCCACGGCTTTGACTTCACCCGCATGCTCCGCCGCTATCGCACGGCCGTATCCGAGGGCGACGAAGAGGCCATGAGCCGCGTGACCAAATGGATCCGCGGCGAATACCGCACCAAGAGCGAGGCTCGCGCCGAACTGGGCTCCTCGACCATCATCAGCGATGACGACTGGTACGACTACGTTAAGCTCATTGCACGCTTTTTGGTCTGCAGCGGATACAAGGGCATGCTGGTGCTCATCGACGAACTCGTAAACCTGTACAAGATTCCCAACGCCATCACGCGCCAGTACAACTACGAGAAAATCCTCACCATGTACAACGACACGCTCCAGGGCAAGGCGCAGTACTTGGGCATGATCATGGGCGGCACGCCGACCTCCATCGAGGACCGCCGGCGCGGCGTATTCTCCTACGAGGCTCTGCGCAGCCGGCTCGCTCAGGGTCGCTTTGCACGCGAGGACCTTAAGGACATGCTCGCGCCCATCATCCGCTTGCAGCCGCTCACCTACGAGGAGCTACTGGTGCTGATCGAAAAACTCATGCAAATTCACGCCGGCTACTTTGGCTGGACGCCCACGCTTACCGAGAACGACTTGGTGGACTTCCTCAAGATTGAGTTTGGCCGCGTGGGAGCCGATACGCACTTGACACCGCGTGAGGTCATCCGTGACTTTATCGAGCTGCTCGATATCCTGTGTCAGAACCCCGATGCAAATGTGGCCGAGCTGCTGCAAAGCGTCGGCGGCGACGCGCTGGTGCCAGCAGCCGCAACAGGCGACACCGGCACCGCAGACGGCGACCGCAACTTCGCCGAATTCACCATCTAACCTGCCAAAAAGGGACAGGTTTATTTTGGCTGATTTTATCTGGGCAAACGTTGAGGCGGTAATGCAGCAAACCCTTGACCACCGCGTTAAGAGGTTCGTATTTGAGAGGAGGCCCCGTGAACGCCTTTGACCGATATGCTCCGTTTATCCAAGACTTCATCTACACCCACGATTGGGAGAGTCTGCGCTCTATCCAGGTTGCAGCGGCAGACGCCATCTTTAACACGCAAGACAATGTGCTCCTGACGGCATCCACGGCTTCCGGCAAAACCGAGGCAGCCTTCTTTCCCATCCTGACCGAGTTTTGGGAGAACCCGCCCGCGAGCGTGGGCGCCCTCTACATCGGCCCCCTCAAGGCGCTCATCAATGATCAGTTCGTCCGTCTCAACGACCTCTGCGAAGAGGCCGATATCCCTGTCTGGCACTGGCATGGCGATGTCTCGCAGTCGCACAAGGCTAAGCTCATCAAAAAGCCGAGCGGCATCTTACAGATTACGCCCGAGTCGCTCGAGGCGCTCTTAATCCATAAGCACATGGCGATCCCGCGCATGTTCTGCGACCTGCGCTACGTCGTCATCGACGAGGTTCATTCGCTCATGCGTGGCGACCGCGGCGGGCAGACGCTCTGCCTTATCGAGCGGCTCTC
>CABVAS010000048.1 GCA_902496375.1 uncultured Collinsella sp. | reverse complement strand
CATCGGCAAGTCCGACATCAACGAGGGCACCGTCGAGCAGACGGTCGCCTACCTGGAGAAGCACGAGCTCGTTAAGTGCTCCGTGCTCGATGGCTCCAGTCTTTCCGCCCGCGAGGCCGCCGAAGAGCTCGCTGAGCGTTGCCACGCCGAGGTCGTCCAGGTCATCGGCCGCAAGTTTTCACTGTATCGCGAGTCCTCGCGCAAGGACATCGAGAAGATCAAGCTCGTCTAAGAGCCAATAATCCGGCGAGCCAACACATAGCAAGCTTACGGGTGCCCAAGTACTTCGGGCGCCCGTTTTTTATCGCTCGACCAGCACGCGATTGAGCCGCCCCTCCACCAAGCGCTCGTATAGGCGCCGCGTCTCGGGCTCGGGCACGCCATTGACCTGCTCCCTCAGGTGGTGCATATGCCCGCTGTACAGCTCGACGATATCGCGCCGCCGCCCCGCCGCGCTGTAGACGCGCATGGCGCAACGCACCATATCCTCACGCGCCGTTTCCTGCCGAAGCCCCGACTCCGCCAGCCAAATCGCCGACTGCAGATCGTTTTCTTCTAGAGCGGCATTTGCTCCCTTAATCATGCAATCGATGTACTTTGACTGCATAATGCGTCGCATACGCAAAAAGTAGGTGGGATTACAGCCATTGGGAACATACAGCGGTCCGGCATAAAGTTGCTCAATCTTAAGGCACAACTCGACCAAATGGGGCCCGCGCGCACCCGTGCGATTTCCCAATACCTCGCGGCTTATCTGGTCAAACAGCCGTACATCGGTCTTGACGTAGTCGCCGTTGAGCCCAATGCATTCATTTTGGATGAGCACACACGACTTGCCATCCGGCGTCGGTCCCAAAGCCGACCGCAAGCGCGATATCGTCGAGTACAGATTGTTGCGGGCGCTATTGAACTCGGCATGGGGCCACAGCTCCATGGCCAGCGTCTCACGATCGACGAGCGCATCCATGCCCAGCGCAAGCCGCTCGGCAAGCGTCGCCGCCTTCTTGCGACGCCACATTTTGTCCGTGATGGGAAACCCATCGCGCTCGGCGCGAAACGCACCAAACATGCGAATCTCGATATGGTCGATGGTATCAACGGCTTCAACCTCGCCGGCCTGGAACAGGCGCTCGCCCTCTCCTTCCAAATCGTCGCGCAGCGAGTACCGCGACAGCTCGCGCACGGGAAGCTTCTTGCGTATCCTGCCCGCCGGCTCGCCCAGACAATGCATGGCAAGGCGCGCAAAGAGCCGATACGATGGCTCTAGAATCCCCGCACGATTCATGGACATCCAGGCCGCAAGATCGCTGTCTCGGCCCGCACAGGCCAAATGCAGCGCCACCATCCAGGCCTCCGCTCCACCAACCTGCGTCTGGCTTATATCGAGCAACTCCGCTTCCTCGCGCACCGAAACCATCGAGGTGTTACGCAGATATGCCGCGCGCTCCAGCAGCAATGCGTTATCGCGCATGTACGCAATCGACTCCTCGGCAAGTTTGAGCACTTGGACCGCACGGAACTTTGCATTAACCGGCCGTCCCTCTGCCAGCGACTGCCAGCCTTCTAGCAACAGCCCAAACAGCTGAATCTGGTTGTCGCGCATGCGCACGGCAAAACGATCGAGCTCGTTGAACGCCGCGTCGTCGGTTACCGGCAAGCCGGAAAGGAGCCGCCGTGCCGCCAACACCATGCGCACCCAGATAGCCATCGCCTTAAGCCCACGTACGTCGAGCGCCTCCCGCACCACCGTCATCTCGTCGTCGCGCTCGTCGGTTCCCGCAAACGACCCGTCAAAGAGCTCCACCAGCATGCTATCGGCCCGTATAACAATCCCCGCGATGTCGAGCTCGCAGTCGTAGGCCTTGCTCGTTTTGAGCTGTTGTAGAACGCCGCCGTCATTTCCCCGCTCGGTCAGACAGCGTTTGACCTCGATATGCGCAGACAACATATCGAGTGCGGTATGGGATGTCTCGATTTCTGGCACGGCCAGGTTCGTAGGAAGCCCAAGCCCGTTGTCCCCATAGCAAACAGCCGTCAGCGTCTGGGCCACCCTCCATGAAACAGGGTCTATTTCGCAGGCCGCCCGTTCGCTCCCGCGCTCGATGACCGATGCCATATAGCGAGCGAGCTTTGTATTGGACACGCTGACCGCTGCCAGATATACGCCAAGCGCTTCGGCAGGCGTTGGCTCTGGAGCCGGATCGTCGGCATCGATCGTGCCCAGCGCCGCTCGGCAGATATCGGCCCCGTGCCCCGTCAGAGCCAGATCGACCCCATACTGCCCAGCAAGTTCAAGGACCGCTTCACGGTCCAAAAAGGCGTCCGCCAGGCCCATCGCCGCATCGCATCGGCCCGCCTTAAGCAAAATCCGGGCCGCCCTCGGAACAAGTTCGGGGCGAACCTCGGCCACCAACTTACGCAAGCGCAAGCGTCCGTTATCCTCCGTGCCCAGACACGTAAAACTCCGCTCGGCGGGATCCAAGCCAAAGATCGGGTAGTCGCGTACAAAATAGGACTGGTCGACCATCGACAGCCTCACCCCGCAAGCCTCGAGTTCTGCGATATTGCCCTCGCCCATCAAAACCATGAGACATGCCACGCAAAACAGCGCATTATTGTCGAGCGAAGCCAGATCGGCAAGTGCCGCGCCATACACGTTGACAATCTCGTTTTCGAGCAGACCGGCTACGTCACCTTGGCCATACAGACCCGTCTGCAATGCCGAAACGAGCTCGGGCACGCCCTGCGTGAGCTGATAAAAGTCGAGCGATGTGCTGATCGAAAACGCCGATGCCCACGCCGAATACTCATAGGCATGCACCTTAAGCATCTGCGCATTGATCTTAACCGAATCGCCCAGCCCATGAATCAGCTGACGATTTGAAGGACGGCAGGAGATAAAGACCCCTACCCCCATAGCGCGCAGGCCGCGAATCCTGTCGATGAGGTCTTCGGTATCGTGCTGATCGAGGTTTGGCACATTATCAATCGCGATAAGGGAGTGCGGTTTGTCTTTGAGTTCTTCGGTAACCACCTCGAGCTGCATTAACACCTCGCGCCCAATGGCGCGATCCGCCTCGATAATCCGCACGGGGCCTCGCGTCGGGTCGCATTTTACCTCATGGGTGTACTGCAGCAGCACCGAGGTCTTCCCAAACCCGTCGGGCGCATAAAGAACCACGATGCCGGCCTTTCGGCCCTTGGCGATAAGCTCATTCATCAAGCGTTCGCGTCGCACCATATAGCCTCCGCCCAGCGGCATCAGCTCGAGCTCGTCTATACCGCCCAAATCGTTTACCATGCCCGCTCCTCAACTCGACCGTATGGACACTGTAGCCGCAAGACCATACAAGCCGCGCTATGAATAGAGCGACCTTGTGTTTTAGGTTGTCTTTTGGTACGCAAGCGGCAAGTTTTTGTACAGCGAGGGCCGATTGTTATTAATCCCCCGACTAATCGGTCTTTAAGCAGGTAAATGAGCTTGTCAGCTTGTCCCATCTAAGCGGCAGTGTAACGCAGATGAACAAGGTTCAGCCATGTCATTCAACTCGCCTAGCACCCGCTACCGTCTACGACCTTCTAGTGGCATTTTTGCATAGAATCTGGTATGGAATGAATCAAGCTGTTGGGCATCTGGCGTTCGTCAAGCTTGCGGCAAGATTTTGGTCAAGTGGGCGAAAAGGGATAGCAAAAAGGCCCCCGCAAAGCGGAGGCCTTAGGCAAGGTTATGTCGAGCTGCAGGATTCGCGCTACTCGCAGAGCGAAAGGGCGGCCTCGTCGGCAACGACAACGCAGTTGGTGTGCAGCTGCAGGATCGAAGCCGGGCACTCGGGCGTAACCGGACCATAGCACATGTCATGCACGGCCTGAGCCTTGGCCTCGCCGTTGGCGACGACCAGGATCATGCGGGCATACATGATGGTCTGGGTACCCATGGTGTAGGCCTGACGGGGAACATCGTCGATGCTGTCGAACAGGCGGCTGTTGGCCTGAATGGTGCTCTCAGTGAGGTCGACGCAGTGCGTACCCTTGGAGAAGTGGTCATCGGGCTCGTTGAAGCCGATGTGGCCGTTGTTGCCGATGCCGAGCAGCTGCAGATCCGGGTAACCGGCGTCGGCGACGATCTTGTCGTACTCAGAGCAGGCAGCGGCGGCGTCGGGGTTGGAACCATCGGGCACATGCGTGTTGTTCAGGTCGATGTTGATGTGATCGAAGAAGTTCTCACGCATGAAGTAGTGATAGCTCTGGGGATCGTCGTGCGAAAGGCCGCGATACTCGTCCAGGTTGTAGGTGCTAACCTCGGCAAAGTCGACGTCGCCCTTCGCGTACCAAGCAGCGAGCTGCTTGTAGGCACCGATCGGGGTGGAGCCGGTGGCAAGGCCCAGCACACAGTCGGGCTTGAGGATAACCTGCGCCGAGATGATATTAGCGGCCTTGCGGCTCATATCCTCGTAGTCTTTAGCTTTAATGATCTTCATTACGCGTCCTTTCTCGTACAAGAGAGGCAAGGCTCCCTTACAAGCACTTGCCCGCGGCCCGCGTCGGCCGCAACCAACGTGTGCGGCCACCAGGGCGAGGTCGCGTAATGTATGTGTCTCGTGTCTAGCCGCGTCGAGGCCCCTGCCCGTCCACGGTGACCCGAAGCTGTTTAGCCTCGGACAAATCCCATCTTGCCACGGAGGGCGTCCTCTTTCAAGGGCGCCCTCCGTAAACGTGTTTGAATTGTAGGCTAATGGCCACGTGCACTTGCTAGCGCTCGCGAGCAACGATGAGCTGGTCCATCTCTTCGACATGCACGCCAACGGAGCCCTTGATACTCGAGAACTCAACGGAGTTGCACACCAAGATGGGAACCGTCACATCGTAGCCCTCGGCAGCAATTGCCTCGCGATCGAACTCAATGAGTACATCGCCCTTATGGACGATGTCACCCACTTGCGCATGTACGGTAAAGTGCTTGCCCTCGAGCTGAACAGTGTCCAAACCAACGTGGATGAGCACGTCCAGACCATCGGCCGTGTTAAGCGCAACAGCGTGTCCCGTGGGAAAAATGGCCTCGACCTTGGCGTCAGCCGGTGCAATCACACGCGTTCCGGTGGGCCGAATCGCCACGCCCTGGCCCAAAAGGCCGGTGGCAAACGTCTGGTCGTTTACCTCGGAGAGCGGAATGACGTCACCCGAGATGGGAGCATCCAACGTAAGGACTCGACCACGCATACCAAAAGACCTTAGGACTTTAGTGAACATGCTCCCCCTCGGACATACCGATCAACCAAAATAACCTTAACAGTTTACCACTTGGCACCCGTTTTTGACCATTAGGGAAGTTCGCGCTTGACAACCTCGACGATGTCGTCGACAACGCGCTGGGTCAGCTCGTGCGTCTCGGCCTCGGCCATCACGCGGACCAGCGGCTCGGTGCCGCTCGGGCGCACCAGAATGCGGCCGCGGCCGTCAAGCTCCTTCTCGGCAGCAGCGACGGCATCCCAGATGGGCTGGCAATCGTCCAGACCGGCCTTGTTGTCGGAATGCACGTTGACGAGTACCTGCGGGTACTTCTTCATGATACCGGCAAGATCGGTGAGGGTGCGGCCGGTGCGCTTGAGCACGGCCAGCAGCTGCAGGGCCGTCACCAGGCCGTCGCCGGTGGTATTGTGCTCCAGGAAGATGATGTGGCCAGACTGTTCACCGCCGATGACGGCGCCGTCCGCGAGCATGCGCTCCAGAACGTAGCGGTCGCCCACGGCGGTCTGGACCATCTCGAAGCCCTGCTCCTTCATAGCGATGGAGAAGCCCAGGTTGCACATGACGGTCGAGACGATCTCGGAGTTGGCGAGCTTGCCGCGAGCGGCGAGGTCAGAACCGCAGATAGCCAGGATGTAGTCACCGTCGATCTCATTGCCCTCGCTGTCCACAAAGAGCACGCGGTCGGCGTCGCCGTCGTGGGCCAGACCGATGTCAGCGTGGGTGCGCAGCACGAGCTCGCGCAGGGGCTCAAGGTGCGTGGAGCCGCACTCGACGTTAATGTCGGTGCCACAATAATCGGTGTTGATGGCATGGACCGTAGCACCCAGGCGCTGCAGCGCGGCGGGCGTGGTCTGGCAGGAAGCACCGTGACCGCAGTCGACGGCAACGACCAGGCCATCGAGCCTCAGGCCATCAAGCGTATCGATGGCGTGGTCGACGTATGCCTTGCGAGCGTCCTTCATCTTGATGATGTGGCCCACGCCGGCGCCGGTCGGCAGCGTGTCGGCAGCCATGGCCTCCTCGGACATGACCCAGGCGCTGATCTCTTCCTCAACCGCGTCGGGAAGCTTCATGCCCTTACGACTAAAGAACTTGATGCCGTTGAACTCCGGCGGATTGTGCGAAGCAGAAATGACAATGCCGCCGTCGAGCTCGTTTTGAACGGTGAGCAGTGCCACGGCCGGCGTAGGGATAACGCCGCAGCAATGCGGGCGACCGCCCTCGGCCATAATGCCGGCGGTCAGAGCACTCTCGAGCATGGTGCCCGAAAGACGCGTATCGCGACCGATGCAAATGTCCGGGCCAAGGAACTTGGTCGCCGCGCGGCCCAGACGAAATGCAAGGTCGCACGAGAGGTCGGCGTTGGCGACGCCACGGACGCCATCGGTACCGAAGATGTTCTGGGGCATAGGATCGCTCCTTCCCAAGTGGGCAAAACGCAGTCGCCCACCCTAGTCGAAAAAGAAAAGCGGGACCCGCCGAGCAATCGGCAGGCCCCGCTTGTACATTGTATCTCGTAAGGAGATAAAACCTTAGCGCTTGGAGAACTGGGGAGCGCGGCGGGCCTTCTTGAGGCCGTACTTCTTGCGCTCGACCACGCGAGCATCGCGCGTAAGGAAACCGGCCTTCTTGAGGTCAGCACGGTAATCGCCAGCGTTCAGAAGAGCACGAGCGATGCCCAGGCGCAGAGCGCCGGACTGACCGGAGATGCCGCCGCCATCGCACAGAGCGATAACGTCGAACTGACCGGCGGTGTCGGTCACCTTGAAGGGAGCAAGGGCGTTCTCAACGAGCTGATGACGGCCGAAATACTGCTCGGCGTCACGCTTGTTGATGGTCACCTTGCCGGTGCCGGGGACGAGACGGACGCGGGCGACGGCGTTCTTACGACGGCCGGTACCCTGGTAGACAACGGTGTTCTCAGCCATCTTTAAGCCTCCAGCTCAATCTTCGTGGGGTTCTGGGCAGCGTGCGGATGCTCGGCACCAGCGTAGACCTTAAGCTTGGTCATCTGGGCACGGCCGAGGGTGGTCTTGGGCAGCATGCCGCGAACGGCGCGCTCGATGACCTTCTCCGGGTGCTTCTCCATAGCCTGGCGGAAGCTCTCAGCCTTGAGGCCGCCGTTGTAGCCGCTGTGGCGATAATAGGTCTTCGTGTCGGCCTTGTTACCGGTAAGCTGGACCTTATCGGCGTTGATGACGACAACGAAGTCGCCGCAGTCGCTGTTGGGCGTGAACTGGGGCTTGTTCTTACCGCGCAGGATCATTGCGATCTGGGTGGCAAGACGGCCCAGGACAGCACCATCGGCGTCGACGAGAACCCAGTTGCGCTGGACCTCGCCCTGCTTGGCGTAGTGAGTCGATTTCGAAATCACTTAGACTCCTCCATGTACAGTACGTGTTGTTACAGAGATTCACGGGGCTCTGCAAGTAACCCGTCCATATTACCCCGCTCGCCGTACGAGTCAACAGGTATTTTGACTCCGACCAGAGTTTCTGCACATGTCATCCACGAGCCGTGATTTTTCCAGCTCTTTAGCTGTTGTCATTTTTTGAGGGTTCGCCGTCGTTAGCGCTCAACGAACTCTTGGATTTCCGCGAGCAGGCGCTTTGCCTCCTGGCGGCCCTGGATATACAGGTCCAAAAGCTTTGCCGAATCGTGCTCGACATGGCCGACCTCGACCGGCTTTTGCGGAGCGACGACCAGCGCACGGCCCTCGCGCTCATACTTCCACAGATGCATGCGCTGGATGTTGTAGCGGTCGTGGCGCGTCTCGATAGCCTCGAGCAGATAGGGGTAGTCGGCATAACGCGCACGCGCGGCGGGCATAAACTCGTAGGGCTTTTTCTCGTACGAGCGGTCCTGCGTGACAATGACAACCGCGCGATCGAAGCCCGCCTCCTCGAGCACATGCTCGATGGGAACCGAATCGGCTACGCCGCCGTCGACGTATTTGTGCCCGTCAATCTCGACCGGCGGCGTCACCAGCGGCAGCGACGTCGAGGCGCGAACAGCGTCGAGGTCAAGTACGGCGCTTTTGACCGGCAGGTACGTGGCGGTTCCAAAAAGCATGTCCGTCGCGACGGCGTACATCTCGATGGGGCTCGCGTCGAACGTCTCGTTGTCAAAGGGATCCAGGCGGTCCTGGACATCGTTGAAGATAAAGTCGTAACCCACAATGGAACCCGTGGACGCAAACGATGCAGCGCCCATGAAGCGGCTGTCGTTGCAGAAAGCCAGGTTGATGCGGTTGACACGGCCGATCTGGTGCGACTTGTAGTTCACGCCGTTGAGGGCGCCGGCCGATACGCCATATACCGCCGGAATCTCGACGCCAGCCTCCATGAGAACGTCGAGCACGCCCGCAGTAAACTGCCCGCGGAAGCTGCCGCCCTCCAAAACGAGCGCGACCTTGCCAGCGTTCTTTGCCTTATCTTCTGCAGTCATGTTGACCTCCTGCGATTGCGTTTTGGCTTTCTTCTACCCAGTTTTGGGATGGCGAGCGCGCAGGTTTTTCAAGGCGGCAGGTGAAGCGGAAAGTGTGTCCCAGTTTGAGGCGAGATTCCGGGATGCACTTTCCGCTTGGACCGCCGCTGGGAAAGCGCATCCCGTTCTGAGCGCGGATTCCGGGATGTACTTTCCGCTAGCCATTCATTTGGAAACTGCATCCCATTCCGAACGAGGATTCCGGGATGTACTTTCCGCTTGAGCTGCCATTGGGAAAGCATATCCCACTCTACGGCTCGATTCCGGGTCGCAGTTTCCGCTTGAGGCATCATCCGGAAACTACATCCCAGTCTGAGCGCGGATTCCGGGACGCGCTTTCCGCCTGGGCTGCCATCGGGAAAGCGCATCCCACCCTGCGTTGCTGCGGCATTTTCTTTACGTCCGCGCCCTGCACAGAGTTCGATTCTCCGCGGTGCGGGAGGGGATCCGTTGATGCGGCGCATGGCCGGCTGAGATTCGATAAACATCGCATCCATATTGAGCTGATAGTTTGCGCGGAGAATCCGCGTGTTCGCTTCGCGAACCCTCGCCGGCTTTGGCCGCCTG
>CABVAS010000047.1 GCA_902496375.1 uncultured Collinsella sp. | reverse complement strand
CCAACCTCTATGACATCCAGGTGACCGAGGGCTATCGCAACCCCATCATCGTCACCGAGTTCATGCATCGGTTCTACGTCCAGGAGGGCAACAAGCGCGTCAGCGTCCTCAAATTCCTGGACGCCCCGACGGTTTCGGCCAAGGTCACCCGCCTCTACCCCGGCACATGGGATTCCGTCGAAAGTCGCCTGTACGGCGAGTTCTGCGCGTTTTGGCGCGTCTGCCCCCTATACGAGATTGAGTTCTCGCGCGAGGGAAGCTATGAGACGCTCGCCAAGATGCTCGGCCAGGGCCTTGTCGAAAAGTGGCCACAGAAAAAGGTCGACTACCTGCGCCATACCTTCCTACTCTTTAAACGAGCCTACCTGCGCGCCGGCGGCGACCATCTGGACATTACGCCCGCCGACGCTATGCTCGTCTACCTCAACGTGTACAACCAAGACCGCCTGCTGGATACGCCGACTGATATCGTCGTAAACCGCCTGTGCAAGATTTGGCGCGAGCTGGTCATTGCCGGCAAAAATGACGAGGACAAGGTCGATCTTGTCGAAGCGCCGAGCGTCGATGAGGAAGAGGCACCCGCCAAGCCCACCTCCGGCGTGCTCAACTTCTTTATGGGCAAGACCGTCTATTCAGCAGCCAATCCCCTGCGTATCGCCTTTATTCACGAATACCCGTGTGCCACGTCGAGCTGGGATAGTCTGCACGACCAAGGGCGCCAATATCTCGACGAGCACTTTGGCGGCATCGTGCGTACCGAGGCGTTCGAGGACTGTCACGATCCGGACGTGTTCTACGCCGCCGTGGAAACGGCTGTCAAACATGGAGCAAACGTCATCTTCTCGACCTCGCACCGCCTGATGGAATACACGCTCAGGGCTGCCGTCGAGTATCCTCAGGTGCGATTCCTCAACTGCTCCATCGGCCTTCCCCACCAAAGCGTCCGTTCGTACTTTGGCAAGATGTACGAGGCCAAATTTCTCTTGGGCGCCCTTGCCGCCAGCATGGCGGACAACCACCGCATCGGTTACCACGCGTCGGTCTTCGCCTCGGGCGCGCTCAGCGAGATCAACGCCTTTGCGATTGGCGCCTCGCTGCTCGACCCCCGTGCGCAAATTATCCTGACCTGGGGCGATGTGCCCGCTGGAGGCCTTGCCGAGGCCATGTGCCGCGAAGGCGCGAGCGTCATGACCGGCGCCGACATGTCAAAGTCACTCGAAGACCCCACGGCCTACGGACTCCACCGTCTGGTCGATGGCAAGGTTGTCGGCATTGCCATGCCGGTATGGAACTGGGGCCGATACTACGAGCTTATCGTGCGAAGTCTGCTGCACGGCACCTGGGATGAGACCAGTGACGACAGCCAGGTTCGTGCCGTCAACTACTGGTATGGTATGAGCTCGGGCGTCATCGACATTCGCTACGCTCCGGGCCTGCCCTATCAGACGCGTAAGCTTGTTCAGCTGCTCCGCAATGGCATCGTCGAGGGCTCCATCAATCCATTTGGCGGCGAGCTCCATAGCCAAGACGGCGTGGTGCAGATCGAGGGCTTTCCCCCGCTGCCGAGCACGCAAATCGTCGAGATGGACTGGCTGGCCGACAACGTGGTGGGCACCATTCCGCAACTCGACGATGAGCCGAAGGTCCGCGCCCTATGAAAATCCTTGCCATAGCCGATACCGAAGAACGATGCCTATGGGAGTGCTTTCGCAAGGAGCGCTTTGAGGGTATCGATTTGATTTTATCCGCAGGAGATCTGGACCCGGATTATCTTGAGTTTTTGGTCACGGTCATCAACAAACCGCTCATCTACGTGCGTGGCAATCACGATGACCGCTATGCGCGTCATGCACCGGGCGGCTGCATTTGTGTCGAAGACACCGTGTACGTGTATCGCGGCGTCCGCATTGCGGGGCTTGGCGGCTCCATGCGCTACCGAGACGGTGCCAACATGTATACCGAGCACGAGATGGC
Source organism: uncultured Collinsella sp. (assembly GCA_902496375.1). Taxonomy (GTDB): domain Bacteria; phylum Actinomycetota; class Coriobacteriia; order Coriobacteriales; family Coriobacteriaceae; genus Collinsella. The sequence goes on along the minus strand of CABVAS010000047.1, from coordinate 7,454 downwards.
CAAGCGTGTGCGCAAGCTGTCCCGCAAAGTGAGGATGGTCGGCGGCTGCGACATTCTGCTGACCCATGCACCCGCCGCCGGCGTGGGCGATCTGGATGATCTGCCGCATCGAGGATTCGAATGCTTTAACACAGCACTCGAATCCTGGAATCCCGAGTACATGGTGCACGGGCATGTGCACCAATGCTATGGTCGCGACTTTCAACGCGAACGTCAGCACGCATGCGGGGCAACGATCATCAACGCCTGTGGCTATACGCAGTTTGAGCTGGACGAAGCGAGCTACCCCATCCGTGGCTGGCAGGCAGCTTGGCTCAATTCGCAAACCATGCGCCGCGAGCTCAAGCGCCACGAGGCAATCGAGTCCTCTACCGCCAGAACACCCTGGTAACCGTCACAAAGGGGACAGGCACCTTTGTGGCGGTTTTGGCCCGAGATAGCAAGAAACCCGGTCCTGCACGAGGCAGAACCGGGTTTCTTTAGCAATGCTTGCTTTGCTCAGGCAGTAACTAAAAGTTACTCAGCCAGGAAGTCACGCTGGACAGCGGGATCGACCTTGACGCCAGGGCCCATGGTGGAAGACACGGAGATGGACTTGACGTACTTGCCCTTAGCAGAAGAGGGCTTGACGCGCAGGATCTCGGTGTACAGGGCAGCGTAGTTCTCGACGAGCTGCTGCTCAGAGAAGGACTTCTTGCCCAGGGGCACGTGGCAGATGCCGTAACGGTCGGCGCGATACTCAACGCGGCCGGCCTTGAGCTCGGAAACCATCTTGGCAACATCCATGGTCACGGTGCCGAGCTTGGGGTTCGGCATGAGGCCACGGGGACCAAGAATCTTACCGATGCGGCCAACCTTGGCCATCATGTTCGGCGTAGCGATAGCGGCGTCGAAGTTGATCTCGCCCTTTTGAATCTGGGCGACGAGCTCGTCGGAACCGATGATGTCGGCGCCGGCAGCCTCGGCCTCGCGGGCCTTCTCGCCCTCGGCGAAGACGGCAACACGAACGGTCTTGCCGGTGCCGTGGGGCAGGGAGATGGAACCACGGATGTTCTGGTCAGCCTTACGAGTATCGATGCCCAGACGGAAGTGAGCCTCGACGGTCTCGTCGAACTTGGCGGTGTCGAGCTCCTTGATGAGCTTGGCAGCCTGAAGGGGGGTGTAGAGCGTGGCGCGGTCGATCTTCTCGGCAGCGGCGTTATAGCTCTTACCATGCTTAGCCATGTGCATTACCTCCTGTGGTTAAACGGGCGTGAGCCCTCCCACATCGTATCGTGTGCCCTATTGCACACATATAACGGGCGCCCCGGTCGGAGCACCCGTTATTACCTAAAGAAATCGCTACTCAGCGATGGTGACGCCCATGGAACGGGCGGTACCGGCGATGATCTTCTTGGCGGCGTCAATGTCGTTGGCATTGAGGTCCGGCATCTTGATCTCGGCGATCTTGGTGAGCTGCTCCTGGGAGAGCTGACCGACCTTGTCAGCCTGGGGCTTAGCGGAACCAGACTTGAGGTTCAGCTCCTTCTTGATGAGGTGAGCCGCCGGCGGGGTCTTGGTGATGAAGGAGAAGGACTTATCCTCGTAGACAGAGATCTCAACGGGGATGATGTCACCCTTCTTGTCCTGCGTCTCGGCGTTAAAGGCCTGGCAGAACTGCATGATGTTCACGCCAGCAGCGCCCAGGGCGGGGCCGACGGGAGGAGCGGGGTTAGCTGCACCAGCAGGAATCTGGAGCTTAATGACGTTGGCAACCTTCTTCTCAGCCATGGTCATTCCTTTCGAATCACGAGTGTGAAGTACTTGCTATATCGTAAGCACGCACGTGTTAGAAGCACTCCTGAGATGAGCAGTCACAGAAGAAGCACGCTCGCGCGAACGGACGAAAACTTAAGCGATGACAGCGACCTGGTTAAAGTCGAGCTCAACCGGCGTCTCGCGGCCAAAGATCATCAGCGTGACCTTAAGCTTGCCTGCCTCGGTGTTAACCTCGGAGACCTTGCCATCAAAGTCGGTAAGCGGGCCATCGGTGACGCGGACAAACGTGCCGACCTGAATATCGACCGAAGTGCGCTTGGGCGAATCGCCCTTACCGGGACGACGAGTCATCTTGTTGTACTCGTCGCGGGAAAGCGGAGCGGGCTTGCCGTTGCCGCCCAGGAAACCGGTGACGCCAGGCGTGTTACGAACGCACGTCCAAGCATCGTCATCCATCTCCATGCGGACCAGGACATAACCCGGGAAAATCTTAGAATCCTTGGTCTCGCGCTTGCCACCCTCTTTAATCTCGGTGACGCGCTCCATAGGAATCTCGATATCAAAGATACGGTCCTGCATGCCCATGGTCTCGATGCGATGCTCGAGATCGGACTTAACGCGGTTCTCGTATCCGGAGTAAGTGTGAACGACGTACCAACGCTTAGACATGGTTTAGCCCCTCAATCCAGAGAACAGAGCAAGAGCCTCGCCAAAGCCAGCATCGAGCAGAGCGATGACGACGCCGACGACGATCAGAGAAGCGCAAACGACGACAGAGTAGTTCACGAGCTCCTTCTTATCGGGCCACGTGACACGCTTCATCTCGGACTTGACCGAAGCGAAATACTTCTTGGTGCGGGCGAAGAAACCAGGCTTCTCGTTCTTCTTGGACTTCGCAGCCTTCTCGTTCTTCTTGGCAACGGCCTTCTTGGCCTCAACCTTGGAGTTGGCGGCAGCGTTATTGGCAGGTGCCGACTGCTGAGCCTTCTTCTTGTTCTTCTTGTTGGCCATTTGGGTTACCTCCGCGCAATGCGCTTATACATGAGTAAACCGTAAGCCCCCAATTGGGAGCTTACGGAATAATGACTGGCACGCCAGGAAGGACTCGAACCCTCAACACTCGGTTTTGGAGACCGATGCTCTACCAATTGAACTACTGGCGTATGTGACTAGAGACTAGCGAGTCTCTTTGTGCAGCGTGTGGTGACGGCACCAGGGGCAATACTTCTTGATCTCCATACGATCAGGCATGTTCGACTTGTTCTTGGTGGTCGTATAGTTGCGGCGCTTGCACTCAGTGCACGCAAGAGTAACTAGAGTACGCATTTATCCTGAACCTTTCATTTCCGCCCCGTACGGGCACGAGATGGTACTTTATCAGCTCTATGTAAGTGCTGTCAATGAAAACCTCGAATCAATTGGTTCTCGGTGGATCCATTCATATTTGGAACACATCAATGAAGCCATCGAGAGCTAATCGACGGTGCAACCAGGACCATTATTAATCCTCTCGACACCAGCAACGGCTCAATATCCATTGCAGAAAAGAACCCGGCACCCATATAAGTGCCGGGTTCTCTAAGTCAACTATCAGAGAGCTAATTTACTCAATGATCGTGGAGACGATGCCCGAACCGACGGTGTGGCCACCCTCGCGGATAGCGAAGCGCAGGCCCTCCTCCATGGCGATCGGGTGGATGAGGTCGCCCTCGATGGTGATGTGGTCACCAGGCATAGCCATCTCGGTGCCCTCGGGGAGCTTGACCGTACCGGTAACGTCGGTGGTACGGAAGTAGAACTGAGGACGATAACCATCGAAGAACGGGGTGTGACGGCCGCCCTCCTCCTTGGTCAGAACGTAGATCTCGCCGGTGAACTTGGTGTGCGGGGTAACCGAACCGGGCTTGCAGAGAACCTGGCCGCGCTCGATGTCCTCGCGCTTGATGCCGCGGAGCAGCAGACCGACGTTGTCGCCAGCCTCGCAGAAGTCCATGGACTTACGGAACATCTCGATACCGGTAACGACGGTGTTCTGGGTATCCTTGATGCCGACGATCTCGACGGGCTCGTTGAGCTTGAGCTCACCGCGCTCGACACGGCCGGTAGCAACAGTACCACGGCCGGAGATGGTCATAACGTCCTCAACGGCCATCAGGAACGGGAGGTCGTTGTTACGAGCAGGCGTCGGGATGTACTCGTCGACGGCGTTCATGAGCTCGCGGATAGCGTCCATCCACTTGGCGTCGCCCTCGAGAGCGCCCAGAGCGGAACCACGGATGACGGGGATGTCGTCGCCGGGGAAATCGTACTCGGAGAGGAGCTCACGGGTCTCCATCTCGACGAGGTCGATAAGCTCGTCATCGTCGACCATGTCGCACTTGTTCAGGAAGACGACGATGTAGGGAACGCCGACCTGACGGGCGAGCAGGATGTGCTCGCGAGTCTGAGCCATGGGGCCGTCGGTAGCAGCGATGACCAGGATAGCACCGTCCATCTGAGCAGCGCCGGAGATCATGTTCTTGACGTAGTCAGCGTGGCCCGGGCAGTCAACGTGAGCGTAGTGACGGGAAGCGGTCTCGTACTCAACGTGGGAGACGGAGATCGTAATGCCGCGCTCGCGCTCCTCGGGAGCCTTGTCGATGTTCTCGAACGCCGTAAAGTCAGCCTTGCAGCCCTCGGTCTCGGAGAGAACCTTGGTGATGGCAGCGGTCAGCGTGGTCTTGCCGTGGTCGACGTGACCAATGGTGCCGATGTTAACATGCGGCTTAGTGCGCTCAAACTTCTCTTTGGCCATAAAGCCCTCCTCTAAACAGGTCGTCCCCGGACGGGACTTTGCCTTTATACCATAGTGGCCTCTCAACATATTATTGAGAAGCCACCGTGTTACCTATGGTAGCGGTGACTGGATTCGAACCAGTGACGCCACGGGTATGAACCGTGTGCTCTAACCAACTGAGCTACACCGCCGGATGGAGCCTGCAACCAGACTTGAACTGGTGACCTCTTCGTTACCAACGAAGTGCTCTACCGACTGAGCTATACAGGCACTTGACGGGTGGGAGCTATAGGATTCGAACCTATGTAGGCAGAGCCAACGGGTTTACAGCCCGTCCCCATTAACCACTCGGGCAAACTCCCAATCGTTCAAGTATCCGCAGGTCCTTTGGTCTTTTGGACCGCCGCCCCCGCGAACGAAAAAGATAATACGATGCAACCTTGGGGGCTGTCAACGAAAACCTCTAGATACACGGTTCCGGGCGTATCTATATACCTTTGACCTGCGGTTTTGCTGTGTTTGGATATGAAGGATGGTGGATTTGCATGTAGCGGTAACATTTCCCGAGGGAACACTTTGTCGTAGTGGAGTACGCTGGCTGGAACGAACTTCGATAACGACTCATTTGCACCTATATATAGGTCGAGATCGGGCTTCCCTGGATCGATCGAGCGTGGATAATCTCCCGTTTGAAATCGAGCGTGGATAATCTCCCACTTTTGGTGTGCCCCCAAGGCCAAAGTGGCAGATTATCCACGCTCATTCTCCAGGCGGAAGATTTTCCACGCTCGTGTGTCCGATAATCCACGCTCGATGACAATGACCAACCTCGCCCCGGCCTATGTCTCGACCTGTAACAGTAAGAGGGTTATTCCTCCCCTATCTGTTACAGATCGAGATGTTTCGCAGAGACCCCCGCTTACGTTTCATTCTGTAACAGTAAGAACGGTTTTCAGCCTCTTCGTGTTACGGATCGAGATATTATCGGCCTTCCCTTGGCAATGTTTCGATCTGTAACTATAAGGAGGGTTTTCCGCCCCTTCGTGTTACAGATCGAGACAAACCTGAAGCTTGGTTGGCGCCACACCCGCTGACTTATAGACATAAATAGAAACGGGCCCTGTCCCACAAGGGAACAGAGCCCGAAACTCTCATGGAGCCAGTGACAGGAATCGAACCTGCAACCCACTGATTACAAATCAGTTGCGCTACCGTTGCGCCACACTGGCACACTTGGCGCTTTCGCGCGAAGCCTGTTAAGAATAAAGGAATTGCGGACGGGGCGCAACAGACCCTTCGACCGACCACATCTCAAAACCATTCGTCAAAACGAATAGTTTTAATTACAATTGCTATATATAAAACTATTCGTTCTAACGAAGGGTTTCGCGATGCTTACTACCAAGGAAGCAGCCGAACTGCTCGGCATCACTCCGCGCAGGGTGCAGGAGCTCATAAAAAACGGAGCACTTGAGGCCCGCAAGGCTTCTGGTGTATGGCTCATCGACAAAGACAGCGTCGACACGCGACTCCGCTCCGTGACCAAAACGGGGGGACGTCCCCGCCGCGGCCACGGTAAGAGCGAGATCGCGTTCACCCTCATGAATCGCACGCACGAGGTCGCTCAGCTGGTCTACAGCACATCGCGAAAAGACTTTACCCACATCGGTGCCGACATCGATTACGCCCACGCCCCTATTGGAGTATTTGGCCCTAATAGCCCCATATCGCTAGACTCCTTCCGCATCTGGTGGCGCGGCCGCGGTATCCCGCTCGCACGCATTGGGCTAGCCTCCCTGCTTGCAGAAGCCGCAGTCGATGTTCCCGATGAACTCGTCCAGCGAAATCTCGGCCTCTCCTTATCCGACCAGTATTGGATTAGGCCCCAAGGTTCCGGTCTCACCTGGGAGGATATCAACTTCTTCAATAACGCCTTTGATGACGTCTCGCTAACCATTGCACCCTTCGCCCCAGAGGGTAAAGCAGCCGCCGCAAAACCCGATAACACCTCGGACGGCAATCTTCAAAAGTACTGGACATGCGAGGGCGGGCGTCGAATTCTGCATAAGGCAGGAGCGCACCTGAACCAGGAACCTTATAACGAGCTGGTGGCGACCGCGCTCCACCGTCGCATCCTAAACGCCTGCGATTATGTACCTTACTCGCTCGAGGGCACGGGCACTTCCGCCCTGAGCATATGCGATGTCTTCTTAACTGATGAAGAAGAGTATGTCCCCGCGTTCTATGTAAACCAGCACGCAAACGCAGATGAACGACTAACCGACTACGAGCGATACGTAGCAAACTGCGAGGAGCTCGGGGTGACAGGCGTCAAGGATGCCCTTGACCGCATGATCGTGTGCGACGACATCATCGCCAACTACGATCGTCATTGGCGCAACTTCGGCCTCGTGCGAAACGTCAACTCACTGGTCTGCAGACCAGCCCCCATCTTCGATTCGGGCTCATCGCTCTGGTGCAACATTTCTCTTGAGGAGCTTAGGGCGGGAGAGCACAGTTTTACCAGCGCGCAGTTTCATTCAAGCCCCGCCAAACAAATGTTGCTCGTCGAGGACATGGGCTGGTTTGACGGCAACAAGCTCGAGGGTTTCGTTGACGAGGCAATCGAAATCCTATCCAAAAACGACGCTCTTACAGCAAGACTGCCTTATCTAAAAGAGGCGCTAACATGGCGCCTCGAAAGAATGATCGACATCGCTGAATGGAGTTAGCGAGACAGCATCGCTCCGCCAACTCCCCTACCTCCCGCGCAGAGCCTTGAGCTTGGCCAGTGCCTCGGGGCTCAGGCGGCTGCCCAGGGTCATCTTGATCTGCGGAGCTTCCTCTGCCTCGTGAACGTCGTTATCGATCTGTTTGATCTCGTCCACCAGCATGCGGCTCGAGATGCGCGTGACGCCCT
>CABVAS010000046.1 GCA_902496375.1 uncultured Collinsella sp. | reverse complement strand
GACCGCCGGCAGCGCCAAGGTCAAGGCGAGCACGATGGCCGAGGCGCGCGATATGATCGATCGCTACTACGAGGCCTACCCGGGCGTGCGAACGTTCCTCGACAATGTGGTGGCGCGCGCCAAGCAGACGGGCTACGCCGAGACCATGTATGGCCGCAGGCGCCATATTCCGGAGCTCAAGGCCAAAACCCCACAGCTCCGTGGCTTTGGTGAGCGCACGGCCATGAACCACCCCATGCAGGGCACCGCGGCCGACATCATCAAGATCGCCATGGCCCGCGTAAGCCGCCGCCTGGAAGAAGAGGGCTTTGCCGCCCACATGATCCTGCAGGTACACGACGAACTGGACTTTGAGTGCCCCGTCGACGAAGTCGAGCGCCTGACCGCCATGGTCCGCGACGTCATGGAGCACGTAGTAGACCTCCGCGTACCGTTGATCGCCGAAGCCAGCACCGGCATAACCTGGGCCGACGCCAAGTAAAGAAGTGTGCGGGCGTCCTAGTCCTAATTGCATCAATAAGGATACGGAATCCCGGTTTGAGCTGTCAGACTGGGATGTCGTTTTCCGTATGGGGATGCTTGGGATGCCCTATCCCGTTTTGGTTCAAAATCGTGGGGCGCGCTTTCCGTGTGTACCCGCAAGGGTGCGAATCCGCTCATCCCTTGCGAAATGACGTGAGAAACCGTTTACTCATACCATTTACCCTTACTTACGCAACCGTTTACTCAAATTCAAATCAATGTGAGTATACGTTTACTCAAACGTTGCTATCTTAGTATGCGATAACGATTACCCATCATCTCGAGAAAGGAATCAAATATGCTGCTTTGCCCAAGCATGATGTGTGCCGATTACGGCGATTTGCGTCGTGAAGTCGAGAGACTTGACGTCGCCGGCGCTGATATCTTCCACTGCGACATTATGGACGGCACCTTCGTGCCCAATATCACTATGGGCGTTATGGACGTTAAGGCCATTCGCGCTGCGACGATAAAGCCTATCGACGTACACCTGATGATTGAGAAACCTGCCGCCAAGGTTGATTTGTTCTTGGACGCCGGTGCCGACATCGTCTACATCCATCCCGAGTCTGAGCGTTATGTGGTCAAGACGCTGGCACACATTAAGGAACGCGACGCCGCTGCCGGTCTGGTCATCAATCCTGATACCTCGATTGAAACGATTGAGGAGATGTTGAACCTCGTCGATTACGTGATGGTCATGACGGTGAATCCCGGTTTTGCCGGTCAGAAGTTTATCGACTTTACCACTAAAAAAATCGAGCGCCTGGCCGCCCTTAAGGATGAATACGGCTTTAAGCTCATGATCGACGGTGCTTGCAGCCCTAAGGTTGTTCGCGAGCTTTCCGCCGCCGGTGCCGACGGTTTTGTGTTGGGCACGAGCGCACTTTTTGGTAAGGAAATCGGTTATGCGGAGTGCCTGCGGAACCTCCGCGACGGAAAGGAGTACTAAGTCATGAAGATTGCAATTGGAAACGATCATGTCGCCGTCGAGCTCAAGAACATCATCAAGGAGCATCTCGAGGGCAAGGGTCATGAGGTCATCAACTACGGTACCGATTCCACCGAGCGTTTTGACTATCCGATTAGCGGCTATAGGGTCGGTAAGGCCGTTGCGTCGGGAGAGTGCGACCTGGGCGTGCTGATCTGCGGTACGGGCGTCGGCATTTCGCTTGCCGCCAACAGCGTTCAGGGCGTGCGTGCCGTGGTGTGCTCGGAGCCGTATAGCGCAAAACTGAGCCGAGAGCATAACAATACCAATATTGTCGCCTTTGGCGCTCGCGTCGTGGGTCAGGAGCTTGCCAAGATGATTGTGGACGAATGGCTCGATGCCGAGTTTGAGGGCGGTCGTCATCAGCGCCGCATCGATATGATCGGTGAGATTAAGGAAACCCAGGGGCTTGCCGTCGTCGATGGTGAGTAACGGGTCTGCTAACCGCATATTGTGCAGGTAGAAGGGGGCCGTATACGTATTTTCGTATGGCGAGCGTTAATCGCTAAGCAGATTGTGTGACAAGCGCCCCGCCCGGCTTTTAGGTGTCGAGTGGGGTGCTATTTTGATCGAATCTGTTTCGAGTTGCTGATGACTAGCAGGATGACTCGCGTTTGACGAGTTTTACGGGAACGATGGTTTCTCTCTCGGCTTCGTCTCCGCGAAGCATTTTGAGTATGGCGTCGCACCCCGCCTTTGCCATCTGATCGGGAAAACGGTGAATGGTCGTGATTTGCGGCGTGGTCAGACGCGAATAGACAGAATCGTCAAATCCCGTTAGCTTGACCTGTTCCGGCACGTTGATGCCAGCGTTTAGGAGTGCGCGCAGGGCTCCCGCGGCGGAATGGTCGCTCGAAGCGGCGATGCCGTCGAATACGACGCCTTGTTGGATGAGGCCGGAGATGAGGTCTTCTGTTTCGTACATGCTGGGCTTTTTACCGGTGATGTTGACGATGAGGTTGTTGTCGATTTCGATCCCATTTGCTTTGAGGGCGTCCAGATAGCCAAGCTCTCGGCGATTGCCTTTAAAGTCTGCGGTATAGCTAGCGACATAGATAATGCGTCGGCATCCGTGGTCGATGAGCTCTTGGGTGGCGGTTTTCATGCCAACTACTTCGTCGGAGCTGACAACAGGGATATTGAGCGTGTTTTCGGGATAGCGATCGACGCAGACAATGGGAAGGTTTTTAGGAACGATATCTCCATCGAGGGTATGGAGCCCGCTAATGCAGATGATGCCATCGACGAGTTTGCTGGTGAGCGTTTTGAAATATGCCTGCTCACGCGCAGGGTCGTTGCTGGTGTTGCAGGCAAAGACGGAATAGCCGTGTGATTGCAACTCGCGTTCGGTGTGGTATGCGAGGGTGGAGAAAAAGTCGTTGGAAATATCGGGCAGAATCAGTCCGATGTTTCCCGATTTCGAACTGCGAAGGCTGCGCGCGGCCATATTAGTGACGTACCCATTTTCATCAATAATCTTTTGCACGCGTTTTCGGGTCTCTTCCGAAAAGCGCCCATTGTTATTGATAACGCGGGATACCGTGGCGACAGATACCCCAGACATCTCGGCAATATCGCGAATAGATAGATTCTTCGACATAGGACGCCTCTTATACGTGTGTAATACTTCTAATGAGCAACAGTATAAGAAAACGATTACCCAATAGCATCAAGATCTAAGCCCAAAGTCAAAAGAGCAGAAGGGAGCCCCTCACAACAAGGAGCTCCCTTCATCAAAATATATTCAGCCAAAGTATCTAGGCGCCAAGACGCCACCCAGACGGCAAGCAAGTCACCCTAGGACCTGGCCGGGCGAGGCGGGTAAGATTTTCGTAGATTCCGCACGAGCCGGAAAGCACTTAATGTGCTTTCCGAGCGAGCCCAGGACCTGATCGAGCGAAAAACTTACCCGCCTCGCCCGGCCAGGCCCGATGAGCTACGTTAACGAGCCGCCAAGATGGCGTCGATGAGCGTCAGTACGCCTCCGTCGTTGTTGCTCGGAATGCGCCACTTGGCGTGCGCGTTCATGTGCTCCTCGGCATTGTCCACGATAAAGCTGTGCCCGACGCGCTCGAGCATGGGGATGTCGTTGTAGGTATCGCCCGCGGCAGCGGCGTCAGCGATATCGATGCCCAGGTGCTCGCACAGGTGCGCGACGCCGGCGCCCTTGTCGACGCCCAGGTTCATAAAGTCGATCCACTCGCGCCCGGCGTTGGTGACGTAGAGCTTGTCCGAGAACTCGGGGCTATAGGTCTCGCGGAATGCGGGCTCGGCATCATAAGCGGGGAAGAAGATCGAGATCTTGTTGGACTCGATATCAATGCCCTCAAAGCTGTCGACGTAGTTGATTGTGTTGTAGTAGACGCTGAGCTCGTCGTGGTATTGATGGTCGCGGGCAAGCACGTAGAACTCGTCGAAGCAGCACAGGACGGGGACAGCGCGCGGATCCTCCGAGGCGCGGCTCAAGACCTGCTGGTACAGCTCCACGTCGATAATGCTCTTATAGATATAGCTGCCGCGATAGATCACGCACGCTCCGTTGTCGGGACAAAAAGCAAGGCGGTTTTTGATGCCCTCGAACATCTCCTCGAGCTTGGGGGCGGGACGTCCGCTTGCAGGGCAGAATACGATGCCGGCGTCGGCGAGCTTGTCCAGGCGCTCATCAAGACCCTGCGGCAACACGCGCTTGTCGGTCAGCAGCGTCTTGTCCATGTCGACGGCGAGAATCTTAATATTTCCGATATTGGCGTCCGATTCGTAAGTTTGCATAAAAGCGAGCCTTTCGTTTCGAGATTGTTTCAGACGTTATAACCATCAACTCGTAGTCGGGCGTATTTTCGCAGGGTTGGCGCATATTTGCATCATCATTCACAAAGTAATGAAAAAACTTTTCAGAAATTTGAATTTGTCGCTTGTGCTGCGGGCACTTTAGCGTAATATAGCGACAATCGAAAACGGAGACGGAAAAACAGCCGCTTACCGAGGAAAAGGTACCGTTTGCGATATTAGAATTGCGCCCGGCGATAGGTGAAAGGAGAGGCAGATGCAGTTCTTAAAGATCATCACCACTGCAGACAATGCCATCCGACGCCAGCGCGCAATTTCCCGACGACGATAACAATCGTCTCTGTCTGCATGGGGCGAATTGCCTCAACAGAGTCATTTTGAGGTCGTTGGGTTTTAGCACGACATTACTGCATGTTTCTAGGGCATGTATGTGCTGATTTTTGCTATTTAACCTGATATTGCACGGTATGTGACCTTGAAATGACTTGCAACTGACCGATGTTCTAACTAGCTACCAAGGGCGAAAGGAAACAGCCATGAGCAAGGAAAAAGTCGTTCTCGCATATTCCGGTGGTCTTGATACATCCGTATGTGTCAAGTGGCTCCAGGACGAGAAGCATCTCGATGTCGTTTGCGTCTGCGGCAACGTGGGCCAGGAGGAGACCGGCCTGGATGCCAAGAAACAGAAGGCGCTCGACCTGGGCGTTCTCGATTGCCAGGTGCTCGACCTGCGCGATGAGTTCTCCGATGAGTTCCTGACTAAGGCCATCGCCGCCAACTCCATGTACGAGAACAAGTACCCGCTGCTCTCCGCTCTGTCTCGTCCGCTGCTCGCCAAGAAGCTTGTCGAGGTCGCCCACGAGTTCGGCGCGACCTACGTCGCCCACGGCTGCACCGGCAAGGGTAACGACCAGGTCCGTTTTGAGGCCGCCGTCAAGGCCCTCGATCCCGAGCTTAAGGTTATCGCCCCGGTCCGCGAGTGGGATCTGAAGTGCCGTCCCGACGAGGTCGCCTATGCCCACGCCCACAACGTGCCGGTTCCCGAGGGTGCCAACGACAACCCCTATTCCATCGACGACAACCTGTGGGGTCGTGCCATTGAGTGCGGCCACCTAGAGGATCCCTGGAACGAGCCGCTCGACGACGCCTGGGTTATGACCAAGAATCCCGAGGACACGCCCGACACCCCGACGTATACCGAGATTGAGTTTGAGGCCGGCAAGCCCGTCGCCGTCGACGGCAAGAAGATGAAGCTCTCCGAGATTGTTATCGCCCTCAACAAGATTTCGGGCGACAACGGCTTTGGCCGCCTCGACCTGGTCGAGGATCGTCTGGTGGGCCTTAAGAGCCGCGAGTGCTACGAGGTCCCCGGTGCCCTGACGCTTATTACCGCCCACAAGGCACTCGAGGACATTTGCGTCGAGGGCGACCTGCTCAAGACTAAGATTAAGCTCGAGCAGGATTGGGCCACCGCCGTGTACAACGGCCAGTGGTACAGCCCGCTCAAGAACGCGCTCGACGCCTTTATGGCCGATACCCAGAAGTTCGTGACCGGCACCGTCCGTCTGAAGTTCTTTAAGGGCAACTGCCATGTCGTCGGCCGCAAGAGCCCGTTTAGCCTGTATGACTACGGTCTGGCTACCTACGACCGCGACACCACGTTTGACGAGAAGGCCAGCGCCGGCTTTATCGAGATCGATACACTGTCGCTCAAGACGTGGGCTAAGGTCCAGGGTCCCAGCTCTGCTGCTGCTCAGGCCTAAGGCTTTTCCTTCCCTTGGTATCCGCGCGGCCCATCCGCGTGATACATAACGGGCGCACGGGGTCCCTACCTTTCGTTATGCTTGCTGACACTTCTTAACATCGGTGGCCCCTACGTTCCGCCCGCATATATGATGCCGCGTCTGCGGCTGAGTCCGAGCCCCGCCGGGGTTGTCCGGCGGGGCTCTTTCTATCAGTTTGGCGGCTCTGCACCTATATATATATATGAGGAGTATCCATTATGTTCAATGCTATTGCGCACGCTTTGCTTGCCCTCGCGCCCGAGCTCGATACTGCAAAGGTCGAGGACGTCCCTATGAACCTGAAGGCCTGGATCGATGGTTCGCAGGGCAACATCCGGAGGGAGACGTTGGGCGCCAAGTGCATGGTGCGTCACTTCTTTGCAAATTAGCTATATGGCCTCGCGCACGGTGGGGAATATGCAAAACTAGCGGTTGAAAAATCGCTTAAGCGATATGGCGCATTGCTTTGGGCGCTTGTTTTGGTATTTGGAGAAAGGAGACGGTTCCATGGCTCTTTGGGGCGGTCGTTTTGAGGCGGGCGTGGCTGAGGTCACGCAGGAGTTTGGCGCGTCGCTGCCGGTCGACAAACATCTCTATAAGCAGGATATCGCCGGCTCTAAGGCGCATGCCAAGATGCTGGCGGCCCAGGGCATCATCAGTGCCGAGGACGAGCAGGCGATTGCCGAAGGCCTGACCGGAATCGAACAGGATATCGATGCCGGCAACTTCACCTTCGACATCAACGACGAGGACATTCATATGTCCATCGAGAGCGAGCTGACGCGTCGCATCGGCGAGGCTGGCAAGCGCTTGCATACCGGACGTTCGCGCAACGACCAGGTGGCGACCGATACGCGTCTGGGCGTCAAGGCGTTGGCCAAGGAGCTCATGGAGGCCAATCTTGAACTGCGTCATGTGCTGGTGGATGCGGCCAAGAAGTACGACAAGGTGATTCTGCCGGGCTACACGCACATGCAGCACGCTCAGCCCGTGCTGCTGTCGCATCATCTGCTGGCGTATTCCTGGATGTTCGCGCGCGACTTTACACGTTTGAAGGCCGCCTTTGATGCCGCCGACAACTGCCCGCTGGGTGCTGCCGCGCTTGCCGGTACGAGCTATCCGCTCGATCGCCAGATGACGGCTGCTGAACTTGGCTTTGCGGGCGTGATTCCCAACTCGCTCGATGCGGTTTCCGACCGTGATTTCCTGCTCGATCTGCATTACGCCGGCTCTGTCATGGCGATGCACCTGTCGCGTCTTTCCGAGGAGATCGTGCTGTGGTCGAGCTCTGAATTTGGCTTTATCACGCTTTCAGACTCCTACTCCACCGGCTCGTCTATCATGCCGCAGAAGAAGAACCCCGACTTTGCCGAGCTTATCCGCGGCAAGAGTGGCCGAGTCTATGGCAACCTGGTGCAGCTGCTCGTGACCATGAAGGGCCTGCCGCTTGCTTATAACAAAGACTTGCAGGAGGACAAGGAGGGCGCGCTCGATACCGCTCACACGCTCATGCAGTGCCTGTCCGTTATGGCCGGTATGATTTCGACTTGGACCGTCAACGAGGATGCCATGGCGCGCGAGTGCGGCGTGGGGCACCTTGCCGCTACCGATGTTGCCGATTACCTGGCCAAGCGTGGCCTGCCGTTCCGCGAGGCACACGCTGTGGTGGGCCATCTGGTCCTGATGTGCGAGAAGCGCAGCTGCAATCTTGAGGACCTGCCGTTTGAGGTGTTCCAGGAGGCAAGCCCGCTCTTTGAGCGCGACATTACCGAGGCGCTCGACATCCCGTCGATTGTCGCCGCGCGCACGACCGAGGGCGGCACCGCTCCTGCCGCCGTTGCCGTGCAGCTGCAGCGCGCTGAGGCGCAGCTCGTGGCCGATGAGGGCGTGTTTGGATCGCTGACCAAGGTCGTCGAGATGGGTCACGGGGCAAAGTAGAGGTTTGGCTGAAGACGTATTGTCCATTTATTGATAAATCGTTTTCGCTTTACGGGCGCCTGCTGATGCGGGCGCCCCTATTTTGCTGCTATGGGGGAGGGGCTTGTCGAGAACTTCTGTAGGACCTTTGGGCAGGTTGTGAAGGGGGTACGTTCGCGGATGGCAACCGACCGCCTGCTCTGTTCGATGTGGTTGATGAGCGGTCGGATGGTACTCTAATCGGGCTTCGAAACAGAAGTGACACATATGGAGCGCTTTAATAAATTGCAGCGTTTCAATAAACAGCTTTTTGTTTAACTGCAGCTAAAACTCTGTTACGATGCAGTCCAGGCGGGTGCCGGAATGGGACTTGGGCACGCGCGAACCTACTTGAAAGGCTACCTTATGGCTATCGAGAAGACCTTCATCATGATTAAGCCCGACGCCGTGCGCGATCGCAAGATCGGCGAGATCGTTGCTCGCATTGAGCGCAGCGGCCTTGTCATCGAGCGCATGGAGATGACCACGCTCGAGCGCGCTACCGTCGAGGAGCACTACGCCCATTTGGCCGACAAGCCCTTCTTTGGCGGTCTCTGCGACTTTATGACGAGCGGTCCGGTCGTCAAGATGGTCGTTTCCGGTCTCTCCGCTGTTGCTAAGATGCGCACCCTTATGGGCGCTACCAACCCGCTTGATGCTGCCCCCGGCACCATTCGCGGCGACTTCGCTGTCGATGTCAACGCCAACGTGATCCACGGCTCCGACTGCCTGGAGAACGCCGAGATCGAGATCAAGCGCTTCTTTGGCTAAACCAGCTTTGACTCCTTAAAGCTGTTAGCGTGTGGCTTTGGCGCCGCGGAATTCCATCCGCGGCGCCCTTTTATTCCAAAATCTATGAAGGGGCCCGCTCGGACATGAGTTCCGAGCGGGCCCCTGCTGTTAGCTTGCGGCACTGAGTAGTTTAGGCCTCGTCGACGACCTTGAGTCCGCGGGTCTGGTCGATCTCGTTGAGGAGATTGACTCGACGCTCGTGGCGACCGCCCTCAAACTCGGCGTCGAGCCACTCGTCGACGATCATCTTGGCGAGCTCGGAGCCCACGACGCGGGCGCCAAAGGCCAGCACGTTGGTGTTGTTGTGCATACGGGAGAGCTTGGCGCTGAAGGGCTCGGAGCACACGACGGCGCGTACGCCCTCGACCTTATTGGCGGCCAGGCTGATGCCGACGCCGGTACCGCAGATCAGGATACCCAGGTCGACGTCGCCGTTGGCAACGGCCTTGCCCACCTTGTAGCCGGCAATGGGGTAATCAAAGCTCTCGGAGGTGTCGGTTCCAAAGTTCACGACCTCACAGCCGCGCTCCTTCAGGTGCTCGGAGATGATGTTCTTGAGCTCGACGGCGGCATGGTCGTTGCCGATACCAATCTTCATGAGTGGTTCCTCTCTGGTCCGTGCGGCGGAATTGCTAAAGGTTTTACCGC
>CABVAS010000045.1 GCA_902496375.1 uncultured Collinsella sp. | reverse complement strand
GGCTGTGCCCGTATTTCTCCGGGTCGATAGCATTCTGTATCCCCGAGCTATCTCGGCGGTGGCAACGTCGGCCTTCTGGGCTGCACCGTAAAGGCGGACTGCTGGATCGTCGCAACACGCATCCTCATCGTCAGGTTCAGCTATGTCTCGGGGTCGATGTCGTCATCTGACGCGTGCGAGCTCGCCTCGGGCGCTGCGCTCGTGCTTCCCGAGCGCCTGAGGCCGAAGTCGAATATCCTGACCACGGCGTTCACGTCGGAGCGCTTCGGCAAGTCGATAGGCGCGGTGGTCGAGCCGTCCGGCGCCGTAAAACTCTATTTCTCGACTCGCTCGGGAATAAGCGGATATGGATTTGAGAACTGCGTCTGCTGCATCCCCCTGGCCATATAGCCCGTCCGCGCCTTCCTAGAACACGACGAAGGCTGCTTTGTATATGTTGGCGTCAGCCATAAGGTAGAGTATGCCGCCCGTATAGTAGGCATGGACACCGAAGCCGCCCGGACTGTAATAGCAGTCGGCGCGGACCCCAGCGCCGGTGCAGTACCGCGCGAAGATGGATATGGGGAATACGGTCGATGCCAGCGGGCGACCGTTGTCGTAGATACAGACAAGCGCCGCCATCCTGTCCGAGGGGAGGTCGCACCGGAAAGGCTGATACAGCTTTCCAGTGCTTGTCTGCCCCACGACCCTCCGGGATACAGAATGCTACTCGCAAACGTAAACAAGTTGGCCGAACGTCCAGGTGCCATCTGGCATGGAAGCTCCTTTGGACTCTATGAGCAGATCGGTTCCGATTACCGTCAGCAAGATGCGAGGGTCGGTTGTGTCTTGAGAAATGAGGAGGGAATTGTGCCTACCACGCGCCTTTGGCAATGCGTTGCTTAACGACAGCGTGCCCCAGGCTCCTACGGCTTTCTTTAACGTTCCGGACACCGTGACCACGACAATCTTTCCAGCCTTGTAAACAGTAGTCGGCACATTGGCAATGTTGCAATCGACGTAAGACGGGGATACAGAATGCTAGAAACAGCAAAACATCACCGGGATAGTCTCGACGTTGCCCTTATAAGTCTGCACTATCATCCAACGCTGTTTCCCCGCTGATGAGGGCGCCGCCTGGCGAATAAATCGCACGCCGGACAGTGGAAAGGCGAGCACGAAATTTCTGGCCTTGATTTCCGTATCGAACTCGTCGTAATAAAACGGGCCGTACTGCTTGTTGGCAGAAAAAGTCACGCTGCGCACGACATGGGATACAGAATGCTGGGAACAGCAAACGTGATGTTCTGCCTTCTTAGCATTCTGTATCCCACATGCCACGGCTGATTACCGGGACTAAGGTGTTGAACAGCCATGACACCTCCTGTGTCTTGTTCTCGCGCAATGAGTTCCAAAAATTGTTCGGTAGAGGCTTCGACCGGGAGACCGATGTCGTGCTGGCGATGAGTGGAGACGGCCTCAATATCCCGGTGCACGTCGACGGCTGCCAGTACTTTAGCGACACAGGTGACATTTACGTCACTTTTGACCGTGCATGGTACAACGCGATCAGAATCAACTACGCCGTTGCTCTAGCTGGCAGATAGCATTCTGTATCCCAAATCGTCGAGAGGGGCACGAGTGGCATATGGACGTATACCAAGTACGCAGACGGCACCGCCGAATGCCACGGCACGGCAAAGCACAGCCTTACTCGGACAGGAACCTTCTGGCTACCTGAGATAAGCTTGCCGTTTACACTGGTCAAGCCTGTCAACTCATGCGATGACTTCACCGTGATTGTTTCTGGTGGCGCTTACTTCGCGCCGGCGCTGTACCCGTATTACCCGACAGAGAAAGCTTCAATTAGCACTGTCGGCTGCGCTGTTGCGGATGCAAAGGAGAGAGGGGACATCACTGTAGGCTATTTTGTTCGCGGAAGATGGAAGTAGCCACACGTCCTTTACATCGGCCCTCATGCCGACTAAGCAGGGAACGGATCGCCGGTGACCCATGAGCCAGTGCAGCAGGCATAGGCGCTGTTTGGGTTTCCGAGCATCGAGACTTTGCCGTTTTCGTCGAACAGCAGAGCGAAATTGCCGGCCAACGAGAAGACTGCGGGGGTATTGGCTCCAAGCGGCCGGAATCCCTTCGGAAGCATTTCGCTGGCCGTCGAATAATTGCATTGCCCTGAGGAATTGAACTTTACGTTCCCGTGGCAGAAAACGGCCCTGCCTATACGTTCCAATTGAATTGTGCTGCCAGAGTAAGGGACTTTCCAATTGATCCTAGCTTGGGATACAGAATGCTAAGCAATCGGCCAGGCTAGGACTCCAGAGACCCAAGCACCAGATGGAATTGTGCACTGCCTGACGATTCTGACGTTGATGCCCTCAGAGTCGATGTTAAAGCCCAGGCAGTTGATATGGCCATCAGAAACGACACTGGTGATGGCAGGCGCCAGAACTTCGCCTCCTACCGGAGCCAGATCCGGTGGGTACGCCAGGATCTGCGACTTCTCCCATGCCTGGGCGTTAACCCAGTTATTGCCGACGCGAGTGGCATGGACCGACAGCACCGCCATCTTCCCTATCGCCCTGCAGGCATATCGAACTTTCCAATAGCCGTTGGTCTCCGTCAGGGATACAGAATCACCCGCCCAGTATCAGCCGCTCGACCTCGCGCTGCGCATCCTTGCAGATGCGCGGCCTCGGCACGATGTAGTGCTCGTAGGCCGTCCCGATGTCGGTATGGCCGAGCATCATGGCCACGGTCTCGATGCCGATCCCGGCCTCCACGGCGAGCGTCGCCCACGTGTGACGGCATTCCGTCATCGAGGTCCAGGCGGCTCCGGCTTGGCGACATGCGGATTTGATGTGCCGCGCGATGGCGTCGGGCGACAGCTCGCACAGCCAGCCCGAGCGGCCCTTTCGCAGCGCGCGCAGGCGCTTGACGGCGAAGCGGGGGAGCCAGCAGGACCTGGCCGAGCGCTCCGTCTTCGGCGCCTCCACGACTTCGTGGCCATGGACCACCTGCCGGGAGCGGCGGATGCGGACCTCGCCGGTGCGCAGGTCGATGTCCGACCACTTGAGGCCGCACGCTTCGCCGCGGCGCAGCCCGAGGGTCACCGAGCAGATTGCGACCGCCTCGCACTCGTGTCCCCACAGCGCGCGGAGGTAGGCACGGACCTGGCTCGCCTCCATCGTGCGTGGGCGGTGCGCCGGCTTGTGCGGTAGCTCGACACCGGCGGCGGTGGGGTCGTACATCCGCACACCGAGCCTGCGTATGGCCCAGCGGATAACCTGCCGCAGGGTCTTGTATGCCTTTTCGGCGGCCCCCGGCAGATCAAACGAATCAATCCAGCCCTGTACGCCCTCGGGCGTTATCGCCTCGAGTTCCAGCTCGCCCCAGCGAGGTAGGACGTGCAGCGCTAGCGCGCTCTCGTATCCGGCCAGGGTGCAGGCGCGCAGCCTGCCGCGCTTGTCGTCCATGTACCTCGAGGCGGCCTCTGCAACTTTCATCATGGTCTCCAATCACGTAAATCCCAGACGCGTGGGCTCTCAAGGAGAGGATACGCGCGTGGGATTTCTGCCACGAGAGGTCGAGAGAAAGGAGTCTAAATGGCATTGATCGGGACCCTTGTCGGGCCCGCAGTGCGCCTGGCGACAGACGGGAGGGGTCTCCCGATTCTCGCGTCTGATGAGCCTGAGGTCCCCGAGGGTTTCAAGGCGGACATGGCGTATGAGCAGCGGGGCGGTTCCATCTACCAAGTATGGAGTGTCGTGCCAGACGGGATGCGCGATGACGCGGTGCGGCTTGCTGCCATGTCCGCCGAGACTCTCAGTGATGAGGACGCGCTGAAGGTACCCCAGCTCATCCGGCCGTGGTATGTGGGCGAGGCCTCGTATGCCGCTGGCGCGCGCGTGGCATATGGAGGCGACCTGTACAAGTGCCTGCAGACGCATGCGCCCCGTATCGGATCTGAGCCCGATACGGCTCCGGAGCTTTGGGAAAGAATCAACCATTAAGGAGAAAAATGTTTTACGGACAATTTGTATCTGGGTCTGTCTACCTGACCACGGACGGCTCCGGCCTGCCGATTCGCGAGGCGGCGGAACCCAACCCCGGAGCCGGTTACCACACGGTGCTCTCCTATGAGCAGCATGACGGGGCCATCTGGCAGGTCTGGACGATCGTGCCGGATGCTGGTACCGCTCAGGACGCCGCGCTCATGCTCGCGCAGATTCAGGCCTCCAAGCTGAGCGACGACGACGCACTCAAGGTACCAGCGCTCTTCCCGCACTACGAGAAGGGCCACGTCTACGCGCAGGGTGACCGCGTGCTCTGGCAGGGCGCGCTCTACAAGGCCATCAGCGGCCACACTGCCACGGCAGATGACCCGACCACTGACTCGCAGCATTGGATCAAAGCCGTGCCGTCCGCGAGCGGCGATACGCCCGCCGAGTGGGTCAGCGGCAAGTCCTACGCCAAGGGCGACCGCGTCACCAAGTACGGCCAGGTCTACGAGTCGCTGATGGACGGCAACACAATCGAGCCGGGCACGTTCGGCAGCGAGTCTGCATGGAAGCAGCTGACGGCCTAGTGGGGGCATGCGAATGGAAGAACTAGCCAGCGCGGCCGTCCAGTGGGCCGTGCCGGTTGTCCTCGCGGCCCTCGCGGGTGCGCTCATGCGCCTGTACCGGCTCATGGACGCGATGCAGGAGGGCACTCGGACGATGCTGCGAAGCCGCCTCGTGGACCTCCATGAGCGCTACGTGGTCAGCGGCAAGGGTTGCCCCGACTGGGTCAAGCAGGAGGCCTCGCAGGTCTACGGGGCCTACCACGGCATGGGCGGAAATGGCACCGGCACCCACTACTACCAGGAAATCGTCAACGCCCCCATCAGGGGAGAATCGGAGGACTAGCATCATGGAGAAGTACGAGGAATGGGCAATCGCGGCCCTCACCCGCGCCGTCAAGACGGCTGCTCAGACGGCGGTGGCGCTCATCGGTACCGGGAGCGTCGGATTCACGGACCTCGACTGGGTGCAGGTCGCGAGCGTGGCGGGCGT
Source organism: uncultured Collinsella sp. (assembly GCA_902496375.1). Lineage (GTDB taxonomy): Bacteria > Actinomycetota > Coriobacteriia > Coriobacteriales > Coriobacteriaceae > Collinsella. The sequence continues at coordinate 4,448 of CABVAS010000045.1, read as the reverse complement.
CGCCGCCGTCGTGTCGTTGCTAACCAGTGTCGCGACCGACCTGCCAGAGGTTGGCGGCGCGCAGCCGGGACCGTCTCACGAGGGCGGCGAGGAATAGCGTGGCCAAGCTGTTCGTCATCTGCGGGCACGGCGCCGGCGACCCCGGCTGCTGCGCCGGCGGGTACACCGAGGCTGAGCGCGTGCGTGCGCTCGGCAGGCGCATCAAGGAGCTTGGCGGCGATCAGGTGGTGCTTTGCGACACTTCGCGCAACTGGTATGCGGACGGAGGGCTGAACAGCCTCAAGGCTGACGGTCCCGTCGACGTTGGCGAGGTCGGAATGCTTGACGAGCTTCTGCGCCCGTCCCGGCATAAATGCTGACAGCTTGTCCGCCAGCGTCTTGTCGTAGGAGTCCGGGCTGAACTTCGAGCTGATGATCACATGGGCACCGTGAGGTGTCTTGAGGCCGCTGGCATCCATATGCAGCTCAACAACAGGGCTGCCGCGCGCGGCATCAACTACCGCCTCGCCGAGAACGGCTTCATCGACAACGGCGGCGATTTACAGAAGTTCAATGAATACCTCGACGACCTGGCCCGAATCTACCTCGAGAGTTTCGGAATCAAGGTATCGAATTCCGCACCCGTTCAGCAGGCTCCCGCGAAGCAGCCGACCCAGCAGGCGACTGAGACCGAGAGCTTCGGCGGCCGCTACCGCTGCACCGTCTTCAAGCTCAACGTGCGCTCAGCGCCGTCCCTCTCCGGGTCCGTGGTGGCCTCCTACAGCAGGGGGCAGACTGTCGTGCTCGACGACTGGTATAAGTCCGCGGACGGCTTTATCTGGGGACGCTACACCGGCGGCAGCGGGAAGATCCGCTATGTCGCCGTCGGACGCGCCACCGGAAAGCCCGAGGCAGATGACTACCTCATCAAGGAGTGACATGAAACCGAGAGACAAGATGCTCAGCCTCGCCTATGCGATCGCGTGCCTCATCGCAATGTCGGGGCTCATCATCATCGTCTGCTCAGCCTTGGCGCCCAAGAATGCCCAGGCGGCATCTTCCGTTATCGTCACGGACCAGTCGGAAGGCCCCCTGTACGATCTTCCTAGCGGAGTCAATTCGTACATCGCGACCGAGCGCTCGACGAATCGAGCCTACATCGTGGTCGAGAGCGACCGCGGCATCGCGATCACGCCGTACCTCGTCGAGGACGGCGATCAGGTGATCATCGACAGGCCATAAGCATTAGCCCCTCCCCGGCAAGTATGCCGGGGAGGGGCTTTATGCATGATGCGATAACCGTAAATATCCGTTCTCCAATGCAACTTGAGCGTAAATTGTACGAGCAGAATAAGCGTGACCTGCATCTTTGCTTGTAGAGCGCTTGCCAAAAGCACGCGTTCAAGACTCTTAATCCCAAGGTCCAGGGTTCGACCCCCTGACGGCCCACCAAAGCATGTTAAAGCGACTGGCTTAGGCTGGTCGCTTTTTTGTTAACCTCGCATGGGGTCGAACCCGTCGGGGCGCGGAGCTGAGGAAATGCGTAAGCATTTGCCAGCGCAGCGCGCAAGGCGCCTTGGCGCCGCAGCGGTCGCTTGCGCAGCAGGCTGACCCCCTGACGGCCCACCCAAAGATTGTTAAAGCGACTGGCTCAGGCTGGTCGTTTTTTGTTGACCTCGCATGGGGTCGAACCCGAAAGGGCACAGCCGCTTTCACAGATCGAGCCTACCCTGGGGATCGGTAAAACCGTCAGTACCCTCCTTGAGTTTCTTCTCGTCTGTCTTCACGCGACGCTCGAGCTTTTTTGTATCCTCGGCAGGCGGTAGGTTCTCGGGGACAATTCCGCGGTCGATGAGGCTGCCACGCACGCTTGTGTTGTTCTCGACGTGCTCTTGCTTGATCTGGTCCAGGCCGTACAGGTCGTGTTCCTCGGCGTTGAAGGCCGTCATCGAGTTCGTAAGGTCCTTTGCTTTGATGAGGACATCGGCTAACCTGTCCGCCAATGCCGCTCTCTTGGGTACGCCGAGCTGCTGCTTCATTTCCGCCGTGCTTCTGCCGCCGAATAACGCCTCATCGCCCTTCGACTTGATGATCGCGAATCCTTTGGAGTCCACGCCGCGTTTGAACGCAATACCCGAGAGCTGTTTCTCTGAATCGGATAGCGAGTGACGCGCCTGCAAGCGCTGAATCTCTGCGAAGCGCTGCTCTATGAGCTCTTGGCGGCGCGTCTGCACGGCAAAGTATGCCTGGGCGAGCGCGATCTCTGGCTTGTTTGAATCTCCGTTCTGTGCGATTAAATAGCATGCATAGCGCGTAAGTTTGTAGTCTTTAACCGCGCGAGCGGCGACACCGGCAGTTACCATTTTCGTGGTGTCACGAAAATGGGAATCAACTGGAGTTTTGTTTGTTTCGCATGAGACTTTTGCCCTCTTAACAACTTCGGCGAAGTTCTCCCATCGAGTGTACCCCATGGGTTCCATTAAATCGCGTGCGAGCCAATACTCAACGCCGTCTTCCACATTGGCGTAGCTATCAAGTTCGATACGCCACTTCTCGATATCTCTACTGTCCATATCTCCTCCTCGCTGGTCTATTTTCTATGCGGGCTTTGTCCGCTCTGTATTCAGAATAAGGATACGCTGTCGTGCGGACACGAATGGGCCCCGTGCTGCTTCGAGCTCACGGGGCCCATGGATATCGATTGGTTGTGTTCTGCTTTAGATAGGTGTCCGGTTTAATCCGCTCGATAGTGCGACCCGAGACTTTCGGTTCGCTTGCGCATGGCTTTGACCATTTCCTGTGCCAGCTGAATCTGCGATTGCAGGCGGGCGAGGGCTGCGACTTCGCTGTCCTGGGCTTTCTGTGTGCTCAAGGTCGTTGCCTCCGTCTTCAAGCCCTCAAGCTCGTGTAGTGCCTCGGATAGGCCTGTTTCGGTCCTGTTGATCATGCAAAAGGTGCTCATCGTGTGCCTAAGGCTGTGTGTCAGGCGTTCGGCATCTGTTGTGGCAATGCCGTACTGGGGGAGGGTGATATCCGCCTTCAGGGCCGCCTCAGGCTCTTTCTGCGCTGTGAGGGCTGCCGATGCGCCCGCGATACGTCCGAATACGATGCCGTTGGCGCTTGACAAGCCACCAATGCGGTCGGCGCCGTGCATGCCACCTGTCGCCTCGCCGCAAGCGTAGAGGCCCTCAACGCCCGTGTGCGCGGTCTTATCGATCTTGATGCCGCCGTTAGCGGCGTGGGCATACATCGCAACGCGCATCTCGTCAGTCGGGGCGATGCCGTGCTCGTCTTGCAGCCAGGTGGCAAAGGTCTGCACAAACTCTGGGACATCCTCGCGGGGGAAGTCGTAGTGGAGTGCCAGGCCTTCGACACCTGCCTGATCGATGACGAGATCGATAGCGCGGGAGGCCAAGCGTGACGTGAAGGGACCATATCCAGAGCGCTGCTCGAGCAGGTCGTTCAGCTTGTCGTCGGCAATATCTACCGGCTGGTCTACATGCACGTAGCGCCAGGTTTTCTCGTTGAAGACCAAGTTACGCCTGGGCTCGATGAAGCCGGGCATCATCTGCATGAACTCCATATTAGTAAGTGTTGCGCCGTGCGCCAGTGCGATGGCCTGCGAGGAGCTGAGCACATCAGCCGACGTAAGGCTGCGCTCGAACAGGCCGCCTGTGCCACCGGCTGCGATGATCGTGGCCTTGGCAGCAAAGGGCACGATTCGATTTTCGGTAAGGTCGTAGAGTGCGGTTCCGGTTATTCTGCCGTTCGTGTCCTCAACAAGGTCGATAAGCTCATGGCGGGGGAGCAGGCGAATGCCGAGCGACTCGATCCAGGTCGTCAGAGCGTCCTCAAGGGGCTTGCGGGTGAGGCCGCGCCACATGCGCGTCTTGTGGTCAAAGCAGGGGATAAATTGCTTTTGTTGAGCACTCTCGGCGCTTTGCGGACGCTGGAGCTCAACGCCCAGGTCTTGCTCGAGCCAGTCAATCGCTTGGGGAATGCCGTGGACGAACGTTTGGACGAGTTCGGGGTCGGCGACACCGCCGCCGACGGTCTGGATGGTGTCGATGAGGTCCTGCTCGTCGTCTTCGTCGACGGGACCGATGAGGCCGAGGCCCCAGGTACCCGGGAAGAAGCTCGATCCACTCATAGTCTTGCCGGCGCTTGCCACAGTGACGGTTGCACCCGTGCGTGCCGCTTCGATGGCGGCACAAAGGCCCGCAATGCCAGATCCAATTACCAGTACATCAGTCGATTCCATCGGATTCCTTTCTCGTCCGGCGCATTGTCGCACGGGTGATCGGCAATGGGGCCGCAAAGACCCGTCAAATCGGTAAAGGGCAAATATGGCAGGTGGGCGTCATGGACGCTCTGACGCTCCATCTCTTCACATCTCGTATTTCGCCCCAGCTGATATATCGGCATTAGCTACCCTGCGCCAGCGCAAACAAAAAGAGCCGCTACCCGGG